>JBAUJD010000569.1:0-4909 GCA_049683515.1 Thermosynechococcaceae cyanobacterium
TTATAGCTCAACATCTGACCAATGGTGGCAAACCCAACAGACAAAATAGACCGATTAAGGCCAGCCTTTTGCCGCTTACGTTTACCCTTCCTGGCCTTGCGAGTCATCCCTCTGACATTTAACTGCTCACCGGCAATTAGGCTATTACGGCTCACTATATGGCTGGTGATTTGATGCAGCCAGTCTTGCCGCTGGCGTGTGACTCTGCGCTGTCGCTTCGACCTGCGGCGCTGCGCTTTGACCCATCGCGTAGAGGGATTGATACCCTGCTTACGATTCGGGCCACGCTTGCGACGCAATGCTTTTGACGCCTGCTTGACTGCCATATCCCCAGCAGCAACAAACTCAGGCTTCGATATCTTTTCCCCAGTACTGAAAGTGACAGCATCCTTACAGCCTAAGTCTAAGCCAATAGAACCCGTGCCACACTCACGAACTGAAGTGCATTTGACGGTGATAGAGGCGTACCATTTGCCATGCCGATAGACAATGGTGCAGGTACTCGGCTCTCCCCAGCTTCGGGCTTTGCCCCGCATCTTGATAGACCCTAGATTCGAGAGCTGCAGTTGTCCATGACCACCATCCGTTGAAGCTTTCCAGCCCGCTTTGCAGGGATAGGTCCAGCCGGAATAATGGCGAATGGACTTGAATCGAGGATGCCCCCGCAAACCCTTAAAGAAACCCTGAAAGGATAGGTCTACTCGCTTAAGGGTTGCTTGAAGGGCGTGGGAACCGAGTGCCTTAAACTCAGGCCAGTCTTGCTTGAACTGAGGTAGACAGTTTTGCTGCCCAAAGTAGTCGACACTGATACCCCAGCGCTGATACATGTCGCGTCGGTCAGCTAGCGCAGCATTGTACAAATAGCCATGCAGACGACGCCACTCAAAGAGTTGCTGCTCTTGAGCTGTGGTCGGGTATAGGCGAAATGTAGCTCTACGAGTTAGCATGGGTCTATTGTATCACTGGTACCTAAGTAAAGTGCAGGCTAGAAAAGGTTCTCACAGCGTATATAGTATTCGCTTGCATCTCGTCTTTGTGACCAAGTATCGCCGCAAGGTCATTACCAAGCCAATCCTGGAGAGAATGCTAGAGGTATTTAATCGCGTTTGCCTCGCAACCGATTGCATTCTTCTGGAATTCTCAGGTGAAGAAGATCATGTGCATCTGTTGATGGACCTCAATCCCAAAAATAGCCCTTCTAATATGGTGAACTCGCTCAAGTCTGCCTCTAGCAGAATTCTCAGGCAAGAGTTTGGTGACTATCTGAGCCAGTTCTACTCTAAGCCTGTGTTCTGGTCTGGAAGATACTATGCTGCCTCTAGTGGAGGTGCGCCCATTGAGCAATTGAAGGAGTACATCAAAAATCAAGACGCCCCTGTGTAATTGCCAGTCTTCAAACCGTCGAGGGGTTCAGCCTAGCCGCTATCCTTCCCCACCCTGGAGGGATGGGGACTGCCGCGTTTTCGTTCACACAAATGCCGAGCGCGGTCTCGAACTTGTTGCCGGATCACTTGTGAAATCGCCATGTCTACGCAGACTCAGCAATAATTTTTGCATTCAAAAGTGTAAAAATTTGATCGAGTTCTAAGATACCAGCCAGTTCAACCTCTTCCTCTGGCGTTAAGTTTGACGCTCTTTTTTTTGCATTCAGGCGTTCTAGGCGATCTTGTAAGTCATCGCTAAATTTGAATAAGGAGAGTCCTCGACTTGGCCTTATTTGAATGCCAGCATCAATAAAAGATGAGGGTTGAATCATTAGTTGTGCATTCATTGTTCACCTCAGCACTATGATCTAAATTTGTTTCTATACCAAACCCACGTGATATCAGAGAACAAAAGGCCGGAAAGCGATACGGGGTCTTATCATCTTTCTCTATAATCAGTTTTGATTGGTAAAGTCAATCAATATGGACAAGCCAAGCTATTGCCCCCCCCTAGCTAATGATACCTAGTTCCCAGGCTCCCATTGAGTCACGTCAAACACTTCTTGGTAGGCCATCTCATACTTCCTTAACTTAGCCCCCCTGTCTCTCCAAGGCTCTGTTGTGGCTAGCGCTGCCTATTAACACTAGGTTGCAATGGAGTCATCTGATGGAGGATGCCAACCGCCCTGTAGCCAAAAACGACGCGCTTTCACAATGGCACCATTATTTCATGCTTCAAAGCTGGACTATATCTTGCACCCAAAATGCCAACCCCCCACATCCGATCTCAACGCTTACCCGTATCTTAAACAGTTGCGCTCCGAGCTGATTGATGTCTATCTACGCGGCCATCCCTACGTCCCCTAGGGATCAATATGAGTGACATGATCACCATAGACCGGCAGTTACTGGAACGGTCCTATTCAGTTAACGGCAGATGATGAACTGATGCCGGTTCTCTATAAAGGGAAAGTGCTACAGCTCAAGCTCGCAACCAGTGAAAAGTATCCCGATGGTTTCCATACGGGGGTTCAGAACCAAGGTTCGCTCTATACAAGCTGTGCCGACTTTGTTGATCCTAAAACTGGCAACAAATATGACATTAACTTTCTCGTCAGTAAAGATGGTGACACGCTGACCGTCGTTCAGCCCTTTGTCCACAGCGTTAATGGTGAGAAGAACCCCTACGATCTAGCTCACTAAGGGCGAAAGATTCAATACAGTGCTGGCCCTTTCCCCATATCTGGGCGAGGGCCGCAGCTCACACCCATCAGGAAGAGACGACTACACTGCTCAGTAACTTAAAATAGTCTGTGCCCACCAACATTCTTAAGCTGATAAACAGCAACAGGCACGCAAAGATAACCTTGAGCTGACCTGCCGGTACGATGCGAGACAACTGCGCACCAATGGGAGCGCCAATCATGGTTAGCGGTGCCACCATTGCCACTGCAGGCCAATAGACATAGCCCGTAGACCAGGGAATCATTTCAAGATTACTGCTAAAAAAAAGGAATGAAAGCGTTCCGGTGATTGCAATGGGCAGTGTGAATGAGGCTGAGGTGCCGCTGGCTTGATTCATCGGCAGGCCACAGTACAGCAGAAACGGAACACTCAAAGCTCCGCCACCAATCCCCAAGACGCCCGACTTAAAGCCGATCGCCATGCCCACGGAACCTATAAAAGCAGGGTTCAGTGCTGTCTCTGCACCTTGGCCCTCTTTGGGCTTAAGGCCCAAGAAAAGTTTGAGTGCGATCGCAAGTAAAAACAGTCCAAAAATAAGCTCCAGCAGATCGGTGGGGAGCCGGTTCGCCAGCAGATTCCCCACCAAGACCCCGACGCCAATCCAGGCGACAATATTGCGAAAAATTGACCAGTGGATATGCCCTTTGGAGTGGTGCGCCCAAGTAGAAGAGGCGGCTGTGCAGATCATGATGCACATGGACGTCCCGGCAGCCATGTGCATCAAAGCGGCTTCGGGTAGATGAATAATGCCAAACAGATAGAACAAACCGGGCACGATGAGCATGCCGCCACCAATGCCTAGCATGCCAGCCATAACGCCCGCCGCAATCCCTAATCCAGCAAATAACCCCAAACTTAATGGTTCCATGACTTAATCATAGGATTGATTGAGCGGAACGGAGGCCAAAGAGCGATCGGAGTGGCTGGTTGCGATCGCAACCAGTATCCTAGAGAAGTGAACTTGCTCTAATGGAGGTGCACCTATGTCGGTCATTGATTTGATCCCTACAGCCCCAACGATCTGACCCATAGAGTCACGTATCTGCCAATCATTGCGTTGGTCGAGCCACTGGTTCGGTCCACTTTGCATTTGCTTCTCTATGTGTCAGATCCATACACATTAGAAGGCCACTGCAATGAATTTAGAGTTATTGGGCTGGAGCAATGAACTTGCTCTGAGCTTTGTACCCTTTGCTGACCAAGGTTTACAAGTAGGCCGAGTCGCCCTTCAGCATAAACAGGGCTATATCCTTTACACCCAGACAGGTGAAACATCTGCAGACGTCAGCGGAAAGCTCCGCCATCAGGCGATCAGTAGCGAAGATCTGCCCTGCGTCGGTGATTGGGTGGCGATGCATCCAGAAGAGCCATCTGCCATCATTCACAATGTTTTGCCTCGACGCACCCGACTTGCCCGGAAAGCTGCCGGAGCTAAGACAGACATTCAGCTAATTGCGACGAATATCGACAGTATATTTCTGCTCTGTGGACTAGACCATGATTTCAATCTACGCCGAATTGAGCGCTATCTCATCATGATCTCGGAGAGTGGCGCGACCCCCGTCATTGTCTTGAACAAAGTTGACCTATGTGAGGATCTAGAACAGATTCTGCTGGAATTGGATGCGATCTCCCTCGGTGTCCCTGTCATCCAGCTCAGCGCGCTCCATAATCAGGGGCTAGATGCCCTGGCCTCCTATCTCCAGCCCGGTAAGACAGTGGCGCTGATCGGTTCCTCTGGAGTGGGCAAGTCAACCCTGACCAATCGGTTGATGGGCCAAGAGATCCAGGCGGTGCAGGCCGTCCGAACAGATGATAGCCGAGGGCGGCATACCACCACCACCCGTCAGTTGCTGTCTTTGCCCTCTGGGGCGCTGTTGATAGATACGCCTGGAATGCGAGAGCTGCAGCTATGGAGCGCGTCAACAGGTATTTCCACCACGTTTGCTGATGTCGAAGCACTGGCAACGCAATGTCGTTTTCGAGATTGCCAGCACCAGCAGGAACCGGGCTGTGCGATCCAAGCAGCATTAGCGGATGGTGACCTTGATCTAAAACGTTTGCAGAGCTACCACAAGCTTCAAAAAGAAGAAGCCTACCTCAACCGTAAGCAAGATCACACAGCCCAATTAAGTGCCAAAGCCCACTGGAAGCAGATGACAAAATCTATGCGTCAGAAGCACAAGGGCGAATTGCATTCCTAGACGACTGCATACTCCTATCTCCGGCCTCTCTCTCAA
>JBAUJD010000570.1:0-2510 GCA_049683515.1 Thermosynechococcaceae cyanobacterium
CTTTGGAGCTGTCTCGATTTGGTCTGACCGCCTCCCAGGGTACAGAAGTCACATTTTACAAAGCCAACACTTTATCCGCTGACGAAATTCAGGCCGCAGAAGCCAGTCATCAAGCCGTCTGCCCCACCTGTAAAGGTATTGGCTACAAAGGACGATGTGGTGTTTACGAAGTCATGCAGGTCACAGAGACGCTCCAGGCTTTGATTACAGAGGGGGCACCCACTGAGCGCATTAAGGAAGTGGCCGTAGAAGAAGGCATGATTACGCTGCTCTCTTACAGCCTCAATCTGGTTAAGAACGGTGAAACCACCCTAGAAGAAGTCGAGCGAGTCACCTTTACCGACAGCGGCCTCGAAGCTGAACTGAAGGCGAAGCGTAAAACCTCCCTCACCTGCCGAGTTTGTACCGCAGCGTTAAAACCCGAATGGCTCGACTGCCCCTTCTGTACGACGCCTCGATTTGAAGAAGTACCGTCCGACGATTCCTAGTCCAACGCCCCCGCCCTGAAAACATTTGAACATTGCAAAAGGAACAAGAGAAAATCCATGGACTACATGATTGAAGACTTGATGGAAGAAGTCGTTGAGCGCGGCGGCTCCGACTTACATCTTTCTGCCGGACTGCCCCCCTATTATCGCGTCAACGGCAAGCTAATTACCGCTGATTATGATCCACTTTCAGCGGAAATGTGTCAGCGGCTGATCTTCAGTATGCTCAACAACACTCAGCGAAAGCAGCTTGAGCAAACCTGGGAACTAGACTGCTCCTATGGCGTTCGCGGTCTGGCCCGTTTTCGGGTCAACGTTTATAAAGACAGAGGCACCTATGCTGCGGCTCTGAGAGCGCTGAGTTCCAAAATTCCTACCATTGAAACCCTGGGTCTGCCCAATATTGTCCGAGAAATGTCCGAGAAGCCCCGTGGTCTAGTCTTAGTGACCGGACCGACAGGGTCCGGGAAATCAACGACACTGGCTTCGATGATCAATAACATCAATATTACGCGGGCCGAGCATATTTTGACGGTGGAAGACCCCATCGAATTTATCTATGAACCGATCAAAAGTATTATTCACCAGCGGCAGGTGGGTGAAGACACCAAAAGCTTTGCCAATGCCTTGCGCGCAGCCCTTCGAGAAGACCCCGACGTGATTTTGGTGGGGGAAATGCGAGATCTAGAAACCATTCAGCTTGCGATTTCTGCGGCAGAAACGGGCCACCTCGTCTTTGGCACCCTGCACACCAGTTCAGCCGCTCAAACCGTTGACCGCATGGTTGACGTATTCCCACCTGAGCAGCAAATGCAGGTTCGAGTTCAGTTATCGAACTCATTGGTGGCGGTGTTCAGCCAGACTCTGGTGCCTCGCAAGAATGTGAAGCCGGGTGAATTTGGCCGAGTCATGGCCCAAGAGATTATGGCAATTACCCCCGGTATTTCTAACTTGATTCGTGAAGGGAAAACCTCGCAAATCTATTCTGCGATTCAAACCGGCGGCAAGCTGGGCATGGTCACCCTAGAGAAAGTGTTGGCCGATCTCTATAAGGCCGGTACGATTTCCTTTGAAGCGGCGATGTCTAAAACATCCCGTGCTGATGAGCTGCAGCGTCTGATTGGCTCAGTACAGGTTGGCGATCAGATGAATGGCGCTGCGGGCCAACGCCGTCGATAGACCCCCATTCCTTTAATTCATATCCACTTAACTGATGACTGAAGAGGTATAGATATGCCCACCTATGTTGTGCGTGCGCGCAGTCCCCAAGGGAAAGCGAGTAAGCAAAAAATTAGTGCCAACTCACCCAAAGAAGCCCGCTCAACGCTGCAGCAGCGGGGGCTTTATATCCTTGACGTTAAAGAGGCCGAAGGCTTTAGCTTCAGCGGTGACATTGATTTGAGCTTTCTCAACAAAATTACTGTTAAAGATAAAGCGATTTTCTCTCGCCAGTTTGCGGCCCTCGTTAATGCCGGGGTTGCCCTAGTGCGCGGCTTGGGCGTGATGTCAGAGCAGTGTAAGAATCCAAAGCTAAAAAAGGCACTGCTCGACGTCAATGCCGATGTGCAGCAGGGGGTGAGTCTGTCAGATGCGATGCGATCGCATCCTGAAGCTTTCGACGAACTCTACGTCGCCATGATCCAAGCCGGTGAGATGGGCGGTGTCCTTGATGAAGTTCTTAACCGTCTCTCTAAGCTGCTTGAAGATTCAGCTCGACTCAACAACCAAATCAAATCGGCCTTAGCCTATCCGGTTGTCGTCACCCTGATTGCCGTCTCTATCTTCTTTGGCATGGTAATCTTCCTAATTCCGATTTTTGACGGCATTTTCAAGCAATTAGGTGGGGAGCTACCCGCCTTTACCCAAATGCTCGTTAACCTCAGTCAATTTTTACGGAATCCAGCCTATATCATTCCCACCATCATGGTCGTAATTGGCAGTATCTTTGGGTTGCGTCAGTACTACAAAACCCGTGCAGGCCGAGAAACCATTGATCGAATTTCACTGAAGGTACCTCTGTTC
>JBAUJD010000571.1:0-2782 GCA_049683515.1 Thermosynechococcaceae cyanobacterium
GCTGTTGCTTCAATAAACGCTGCCGTCTTTGTATTCGCCTTCAATTTGCCACCGCTAGTCGCCGCTTCATTGGCATGGGAGGCAATCACGGCCTTCGGTTTAATCAGTTCGTCGATCACAAAAGCGGCTTCCTTTGGCCCTGTGGTAAAGGTATCACCAATATTGATCACCACCAGCTCCGCGCCATATTGGTCGGCAACAACCGTTTTTTGTTCAGCCGTCACGCCTGTATCCCCTGAAAGATAAACGACCAAGCCATTCGAAAAAGTAAGTACATATCCCGTCGGAGGCCCTACATAGGCGCTCAGTCCAGCCGCATTCAGACTCTCACCCAACTCACCATCAATAAAGTCACCGCTCAGCCCATTTGAGTGAACGGCTGGCACGGTTGTAATCTTGACACCCTCAATATCACGCGAGGCTCCAAAGCGAACCAGTTGCACCGACTCAGCATCACCGCCAAGACCCGCCACTTTATTGGCTAAAAAGCTTGCCATTTCGCTCCCCACAACCATACGAGCCTTTTTGCCCACGGCAATTTCGACACTGTTAGAGTTGGGCGTGGTTTTGATATCCGTTTTAGGTTGAGCGCAGGTGCCATCGTTGACGGCTTTAATACGGCGATCGCCCAAATGATCGCCATGAACGTGACTCACCAGCACAACATCAATATCGCCTAAGCGCGGATCATCGGCTCCAGCAACGGTTCTGCCCGCATCATAGAGAATGCGAAGTCCGTTAGGATCTTCAAACACCAGGGCGCGATCGCGCGCACAAAACTCCCCGTCATGACTCCCGAGAGGCGTAATCTTGACGTCAGCGGCAACCACAGATGCGGACGACCCCAGCATACCCACAGAGACAATTAGTGAAGCCGCCCAGTTCCGTAACAACATATTTTCAAAACTCTCTCTAATGTAATTGACTTAACATCGCCACTGCAGCCCACAGCCGTTGCCTAACCGTAATTGATCCTGGGACAGACTGAGGGGAGCGACAACACAAAACCCTCGCTCTACTAGGAGCGAGGGTTGTCATGAAAGCATTAGAACTTGAGGTCTTTATACCCTCGCTGAACGGTGGTCATTAAAAGACTGATAAGCTCGCTCTGGTTCATAAAGATGACATTCATCAGTAATGGTCTTCATGAGTTGCCAAGAAAATTTCGTTTCACAAACGTACTGACCCCAGTTCTCTTTCAGGCTTTGGTGTGCCATCCGCAGGTTGTAGGCGGGGATTCCTGTGGAGATATGGTGGGGGATGTGGACGTTAATGTCGTGGCAGAGAAACTCAATCCAGCGAGGGTAGTCGCAATGGATAGATCCAACAAGCTGCGCTTCAGCAGGATTCCACTCATCGGTGGGCTTGAAAGCCACATCTGGAGCCGTGTGATGAACCAGCGTGAAGGTGCTCATCCAAAAGTGATAGCCCATCCAAGGGAGTAGCCAAAACTTGATGAAGCCCCAAATGCCAGTGGTGAGAATGAGTGTGGGGAATGCAATAGCAGCAAACGCAACCACCACAGCAACCGACAGCTTAATATCAGCCCGGTCTTTCTCGTCGTACTGCCGCCAGTCAAAGTGCAAATTAAACCAGTGAATAATAGATCCAATCCACCAGAACTTGCCTCTGATAATCTTATAAGCGCCTCCGACAACGGCATCACAACCGTCGTACTCTTCAGTACTAAAGGGCCGCCAAGCATTATCAACATCTAGCTCATTGGTATGAACATGATGGAAATTATGCATAATTCGCCAGCCGTGGAAGGGATAGATGAGCGGCATCATGCAGAGGTGGCCGACGACATCATTGACCCACTTCCTCTTAGCAAAGGAGCGGTGGGCACAGTCATGACCAATCACAAAAAATCCAGTCAAAGCCGTGCCGGTATAGAACCAAGCAAAGGGCAATAGATACCAGGGCGAGAACACAATGGCGACATAGCCCAAAGTGACCCCAAAAATTGTTACAAGTACTTCAGTCCAAGCTTTGAGAGCATTTTTCTCAAAACACGCCTTGGGCAAAGACTTAATAATGGCCTGCATCGTTACCTCAGGATCATCAAGGGATCGAAGCTTCGATTCAAGTTGAGAGTCAGGTTTAATTAAAGAAGCAGTCATAACTGAGGGTATATCTCCTAGTATCCAGTAATGGCTATAGTCCTTAACCCTTTCTAGTCAGCTATTAACCGGCCTCTGACTCCTACTAATTGAGGAGGCTGACACTCAAAGTCCCCAGCATAGAGGATTTAAGGGGCCAACACAGAGGACCAAGGGATTCACCCTTCATTGCCTGAGCTTTGTAAATAGAAGTTAAGTAACTTTACCTACTGTATCCGAGTTCGCACCTTTATGCACTGCGAAAGCCTTCCAAACATAGAAGACTCTCGTCAAGGTCAACTACCATAGAAAGGATCGTTTTTTCTGGTTAGGCTTCATGACTGCTCGGTCTCGCTATCACATCACCACCTTCGGCTGTCAGATGAACAAAGCTGACTCTGAACGGATGGCTGGCATCTTAGAAAATATGGGACTGCAGTGGTCTGACACACCAGAGCAAGCCGACGTGATTCTCTACAACACCTGTTCTATCCGAGATAATGCCGAGCAAAAAGTCTATTCCTACCTGGGACGACAGGCCAAACGAAAGCATAAAGATCCCAAGCTGACGTTAATTGTGGCCGGGTGCGTCGCCCAACAAGAAGGAGAAGCCCTGCTCCGCCGAGTGCCTGAAGTGGATTTGATTATGGGGCCGCAGCACGCCAATCGCCTTCAGGATT
>JBAUJD010000572.1:0-1852 GCA_049683515.1 Thermosynechococcaceae cyanobacterium
AAACGTAGGCCCAAGAGTTTTCCGCGAATGCGACAACCGCGCTCTGTTCTCAAAGCCAAGCTAGCTGCTTGATGGAGCTTAAGTCAGTGCCATTGATCCATGATTGAACGTGCGGCGGCGATCTGTCTTGAGCAGCGATCGCCAACCTGCACTGGAAGCGCTACAGCGATCCCCACTGAAGCCAAAAGATACCCACTCTGCTCCAGATTTCTTACTATTGCCTACATTAAATTAGAGAACCTGACAATCCGTAACGATAGTCAACGTTTGTTTACCTGATTCTAAAGAAAGTCTGAACTCGTTTTACTCGTTGGGGATCGCTAGAGTCCTTAACTATAAATAGATATAGGGACATTTGTTGGTCTGGGTCATAGCCTAATCCTCAGTAATATTAAATCGAGAGGCTCCTTAAGGTGTATGAAGTTTTGGGATCAAATAGGGAGCAATAGAAAAACGCCTACTTTTTTGTCGTTTTCAGATAAAAATGACTACTTTTAAAATCACTCTATGAAAAATCAAAAATCTTCGGCCTTAGCTTGCCGCCATTGCCGTCATTTTCATCATGAAGGTAGACGAGGTGGAAGCTGTGAGCGACTTAATGTTCATGTCCGAGGAGACTGGAAGCCTTGTCCTTTAATGATCCCCAGCTTTGCAACACCTTGGCAAGAGTTAGAAAATATTCTGCCGTTAGACATTGAGAGACCTGATCCCGTCTTACCGAATCCAGCACCAGCTTCGCCCGTCAACGCTCCAGTCAAGATACTGGCTTAGAGCGTGTAAAGCGGCTCTATTGATCTCACTGCAAAATAACGCTGAGAAGGTTACGATCTTTTGAGCGTTATTTTTGACCGGAACCCACGGCATCCATGGTGGATCGGTCCTTAAACCGTAAACTTTTAAAAGTTTTGAGGGGTGCAGACTGAAAATTATGGCAGGCTGTTGTTCATGAGTATAATTGCTCCATTACTTGATTTCTCTTACAGCCACTGCATTTCGATCTGTGCCGTTCTAGTGCCCTTCTCTTTGTTGATGACCTTTGGCAGTATTTACCATGTGGGGTCTGGGCACCCCGTCAGACAACTCTATCTGACGGCAGGTTTTGCCAGTCTCGCGTCAGGCTTCATGATCTTCCATGTCTGGAGCTGGTGGATTATTGGGGTCGTGATGGGACCGACCTATATTTTGTCGATTGTGGCACTGGTCTGTTTAGCTATGAATAGCTGGGCGATTGGGCATCGGCAGAGTTTATTGCAGGTGATTGTGCCCTGTGTTGCGGTATCTCGCTCGATTGTTTTCGCCACCGTCAAAGGGCAAAGCTAGCTAGGGCGTAAACATTCATCACTTGTAGCCGACCGCTCTAAAAATATTGACCGTAACTGCGCCATCTGGTTGGCTGGGTAACTGCCGAAAAAAGTGAAGCCCTGCTTCGAGTTGCTGCACATCTCGCCCCAGCGTCTCAGCAATCTGGGGTACGGTGGGCGCTAACCACCCATCGACATAGGTTACAAATTCTTTGAGATCTGTATTCGCAGCAGTCTGGAAAAAGTGATAGCCCCATGCTGAATTTTGTACCTCACTAAATCCAACAAATTCAAGTAGTGGCCCTAGCCGACGCCCCATGGCTGGATGGCCCCCGGCTTGAGTGAGCAAATCGCAAAGCCCTGCTTGCAAATAGCGATAATCAGAACTATCGGGCCAGGTTGTAATGGTCACATAATCTGGCTCAGTCAGCGACAGTTTGCCCCCTGGCTTTAAAACCCGCAGCGCTTCCTTCAAGACGGGCTCTGGCTGGGGCACATGCTCTAAGAACCAAGTCGTACACACCTGATCAAAAGACGCATCCGGCCAAGGA
>JBAUJD010000573.1:0-2228 GCA_049683515.1 Thermosynechococcaceae cyanobacterium
GTATGTAAGGTCTTGATTCTATAGCTATCAAGCCTTATAGCCCTTTCCTACCTTCTTAAGTCAGTGCCATTGAATCATGGATGTTTTGGTAGTCTGAACCTAGCCGTATGACTGAGGAGAGAGCCGAGGAGTCTATTGTCGATATTGGGTTGGCTGCTGTCTATGCGAGGTAGATTTGCCAAGCCTTGCGTAAATCGGACTGGTCTCGCTCAGGGATCCACTCTTCGATCACCTGTTTTAACAGGGCTGGGCCGCCGAGCTGATGCAGTAAGATGCCGCTGGATTGGGCAACGTTAACGGAATTTTCTGCTCGTCTATAGGCAGAGCGCTGTTCATCTGCTGTGCCGTGAGTATCTTCTGCCAAGCTTAAATACAGCAATTTGATAATGGCTTTGCTCGCCAAGATGGAGTCTAGGGGCATGAGAGGGGTGTTCGCGACCAAGTTGGGTGTAAATCCAGATTGATATCGCTTCAGCACCCCTTGGGCACGAACCCTGGCAGCCTGATCTCTTCGTCGCTGTTCATCGGTTGAGGACAGCACCTCCGTTGAAGACAGCGCCTCTGTGACGACCTCAGCCTCTACGGCATAGACGGCTTCGTCCGAATCGTTAGATCGTTCTGCCTTTGCCATCATTCCTGCCTGGTTTTCTGATTTTTAAGTGAGAGATCGTACAAATTACTCTTTAGTTTCCACGGTGAGCACCTGGGGTGGGGTGGCATCGGGGGGATAGAGAAAATCAACCTGGACTAAACGGCTGGATTGGGGAGCCAGCGTCATGGTGGTGAGCGGTTCGCCCCGCTGGCCTCTGAACTGGACGAGATGCACATATCGGGTACGCGGACTTTTTTGATCGTCTTGGTAGCGAACCCGCACGGTCCCTCGGAAGAAGACTCGCTCTGGGGGCTGATCATAGAACTGGAGGTTTCCGGTCTTGTCATCGTTTTTGACGGCGGTTTGCAAGGCCACCGTTACGGTTTTGGGTTGATTGGTGGGGTTGTAGAGGGGTAAAGACAGGCTGTATTGAATGCCGTAGTTGCCGTGGGCCGCATAGGCCGTATCTGGATAGCGGACGATCATGGGAGCGCTCTGAATTTGTCCTGTGCCAAAGGTGCCGTTATCTACGCTGCTGAGCACGTAGGAAAATGCTTTGCCAGCGTCAGGGATCTTTAGGGTGAAGCCATCTGCATCGCTGAGTTGCGATCGCCAAACTGAGCCACGGGCCACCCCAGCGACTCGGCTATAAATAATGGGACGCGCACCCGTGGGTGTGGGCGTCTTATCTCTAGGGCCAGAGAGCTTGCCGGTTTTCAGCAACGTCTCCCATTCTTCTAGAGTGGGCGCTCGCTCAGCCCCTTGAGCGTCGGTCCGGGCAAACATGGCAAGGCTGGCGGCATAGACTTCGCCACTGCTGCGTAAACGGGCCAGGGTCGAGCGGCCATTGATGGGCGGCTCTAGTTCTCGAACGGGGATCGGAATGTTGAGCAACATACGGCTCTCCCCGGCGGGGATGGTGAGCTGTGCGGGCCACTCTTTTTGGCGCTGCCCCCGCAGGACTGCATCTGTAACGCGATCGCCTGGGCCTGCGTAGACCTTTCCATCAGGATTTTCGACAACTGGGGGGAGCTTGATAAAGGGAGCATCGGGTTGACTCAGATAGCTAGCGGCGTGAAGCACATCAACGGTGACGGGCTGCTTGCTGGGGTTATTTAAAATCACGCCCATATAGAGCGTTTTTAAGTCATCGGGGCCAGTGGCTTTGGCAATGTGGTGGGTAAAGACATCAAATCGCCCCCCTAAACGCTGATTGAGGTGAGCTTCGGGGGTGGTCTTGCCAGTGCCGGGGAAGGTGGAAAGGAGAATGCCTTCGGTTTGGACCACTTCGGGGCTATTGCTGTTAAAGACCAAGACATCATCTAAGCTACCGGTGAGCGGTCGTACCTCTTGCGGCTGCACCACGACTTCGGGTTGTGCTGGGGGAGGTGACTGGGCAATGACCAAGGCAGACAGGACCGGAAGCATATTTTTTAAATAGCCAACAACAATTTAGGACAGTATCACGTTGATGTACTCTCCAATACCTTAGACTGCTCCGTGTCCGAGCGGTTCCGGTCAATGGCTATATCTGAGATTGCCCCTTTAAGGTCTAGAGGATGTCTTACTCTTCTTAGGTTCAGCCAGAACTGGAGAGCGATAAAAAATATTTAAAAGCAAAATAGCCCTTGGGCGT
>JBAUJD010000574.1:0-2307 GCA_049683515.1 Thermosynechococcaceae cyanobacterium
GAGTTGGGTTGCGATCTCAGCAACCCCCTTCATCGAAATGGCTGAAATCACCAGATCAACATCGGCCACAACATCAGCCAGTGGATTTGCTCCCCTGCGAGACCAAACTCTCACGGTATGGTCGTTACTCTGGGCTAGGGTTGCCAGTGCAGAACCCCAGACGCCAGTGCCTAGAATTGCGATCGTCATTGTTAGAATAGCTGTCCCGCAGCAAAGAGTTCAGCAAGATTCAATTGGAGGCTTGGAAATGTGGGGGACTTAAGGAATGCTTCGACCTGTAAGCCTTGCTTGTGATATCGATCCTCTTCTAAGGTGCAGAGGGTAAGGGTGGGTTGCTTGGGGCTACCGATATAATCTCTACCACCCAGCCCTAAATAATCGACAATCCAATATTCAGGCACGCCAAGGAGAGCGTAGTCTTCGGCTTTACGGGCGTAGTCATTTTGCCAGTTGGTGCTGACGACTTCGACCAAGAGCTTAATTGAGCTGCCTTGGCAGATGACAGGTTCTTTTTCCCACAGGGGTTCATGCTGTAGTTGGGTTTGATCAATCACCATCACATCAGGACGAAATGCTGTTTCGGTTCCGAGCAGCTTGATTAAACAACGATGGGGAATGAAATAAGGCTCATTTTGTTGATCAATGGCAACGTTGAGTTTACGTCCAATGAAGGCTGCAACCTGTTCATGAGCGCCGGTGGGTTCCACGCCGATCAGCTCTCCGTCAATGAGTTCGTATTGAGATGCGTCGCCATAGCGATCGATGAAATCACGGGTATTCAGGAGTTGGGATTGGAGTTGAACCATCAGCGCACTGCTCCTACGGTATTTCTAGTGGGGATGATCAGGCTGCTGTTTTCGCAAAAGTACATTGGTGTCAACAAGAAACATTAGCCACGCGATGAATATAGGTTTTCGCGGCTGATCGCCTCCTCAGAGAGTGGAGGAACACTGGGGACAGTCGAAGCCATAAATACTTCAAAAGCGTTATTCCTCTGTTCTTCTTCGCTGAACTCAACGGTAGTCGCCTGCTGATCGAGTGAATCCAAGATAATCACTCGCACTCAATGACCTTGTAGATCAGAGGCATAGGTTAATACCTCTTCCCATATCCCTTCAAGTGTTGACTCGATCATCTCTTCATTCCTATATGTACCTAAAGTCTACCAACAGCACCGCAATGTCATCCAGGCATCGCCTTTTCACCCCACTCAATCTTGGGCCGCTCGACGGATGGCTTCAATATCAACCTGAAGTTGATCGGCAATTTGCCCAATAGTCATGCCCCTCTTGAGCAGCAGAGGAACTGTAATCGCTAATATTTCCTTGCGTCCCTCCTCCTTAACTTCTCGATAAAGCCGACTTTCTTCAAAAGCTACTCCCAGCATTGTTTCTACCCTATTCTAGGTCTGAGCCGTCGCCAACGCATAGTCAGGCTGATAGTGCATTTCAATATGGGTTCGATAGGCCTCTATTTGGCGATCGCACTCTTCTTCACTCCAGCCGCAGTGTTTTTTCAATGTCTCCGTAATCGCAGGGAGCGCGTCAAAGCCATAATTCCCCTGCATCGCCATTAGCGTCCGGCGGCAGCAAATATCCACTAGCGTATGGGCCATCTCTGTCTGAACGGCATAGACCACCTGAGCTTTGATATCCGAAAGATTCGGAACAATTGGCTCTGCCAAATCAGGCGATTTTTCGGCAAGGGCCAGCACCTCTACTGCCTTGGCACCATAGAGGCTAAAGACATGATCAATCGCGGCTAAAGACAATCGAGACTGATACTGTGTTACTGCATTAGCTCTAACAGAATCAGTCTGATCCATCGCACCAGGGAGTGGCTTCTCTCGTGTGTGGCAAGGGGGCACCGGGCGACCCAGCTTTTTGTAGGCTGCATCGACATACTCTTCACCCACTTGGCGATAGGTGGTCCACTTGCCGCCAATCAATGAAATAAGGTTCTCAACCCCTTCAGGGGCATGGTCATGAAGGATATGCTTGCGAGTAATGCTGCTCGGGGTTTTAGCATCGGTGTAGGGCAGCGGACGCACCCCAGAATAGGTATAGAGAACATCCCCTGGCGTTAGATTCGCGGTCGGTACCGTTCGATTCGTTTCGTCGAGGAGATATTCGATTTCTTGATTATTTGCCTTCACCTGATCTAGATCGCCGTCGAACGGTAAATCAGTCGTACCGATTAAGTACCGATCTAGCCACGGAATAATAAAGAACGGACGGTTATCGCTCGCCGCCTCGACATAGAACGCCGTATCTGGTGCCCCAGGGAAGCGCGGCACAATGATATGAC
>JBAUJD010000575.1:0-4847 GCA_049683515.1 Thermosynechococcaceae cyanobacterium
TTCTCTTGATGGCCCTGTTTGTCTCGCCAGAGTTCATTAGCTCTGCTTCTCAGGTGGCACTAGAGCCTTTTACACTTACGGCCCTTGTTACGACGCTAACAACAGCGCTGAGTGGCCTTTTTGCATCATCATTCACCACTCGCTGTGTTGTTCAAGACGAAGCAAGAAGCTGGCTCAGATCTATTCCGGTCAGTAGCCGCACCTTAATTAAAAGCAAGCTCATCGCCATTTTTAGCAGAATTTGGATTTCCCTCGCACCTATGATTGCGCTGATCCTTTACCTTGGGGGTTCCGTGTTGGTTACATTGTTTTTAGCTTTAGTGGCTCCTATCAGCCAAGTCTTGCTGCGTCTCTGGAATACGCCTCCTTCCCAAGGGACTTATCGAGATGATTTACTGCAGCTTCTTGAAGGTCTCTCAATATTGCTCTGGACTGCCTGCGGCTGCCTATTCAGTTTGTCTTGGTGGCCTTATGGCATCTTGGTTTTGGTGTTAGAGCTAGGACTGATGAGATTCTTGTATCAACGCTGCCGTAAGTTAGGAGCCTCTTTAATTCCGTATTAAGTTCACTGTGACGGCCACAGCTTTAAAGTCGTCTTTATCGCGTTGACACCCAAACACCTCTAGAATCGTTGTCAATAAGCCCTTGAGTTAAAATAGACAAAGCAATGCCCCTCGTGGATGGTTGAGATTCCAGGGGCCGTCGCAAAACAGCGTTGCCACACAATGACTCTATCGAACAATCCAGAAAGCTTTGAAGCTCAAGTGCTTAAACGCCTAGAGTCTTTTGAAGGACGTTTTGACAAGATCGATACTGACATCAAGACCACCAACGAACGCATCTCAACCTACTGGGAAGCCTCAAAGCTACTGGTCAATCTAGCCTTTGGCTTAATCGCAACCGCTGTCTTAGCCATTTTGGTTCGGGCGGCTGTCGGTGGCTGAACGGATGCAGCAATATATCCAAACGGCTCGGCAACGCGCTCAAGCCTACAAATTCCGTTTGGACGATCGCTATGCTCAGGCTGGGCAAGTGGCCCGACAGGCCGCTCAACTACTGAAATCAGACTTTGAAGCCTCTCGCATCGTTTTGTTCGGATCTTGCTTGGTGCGATCTCGCATCCACCTCCGTTCCGACATCGATCTAGCCGTCTGGGATCTAGACGAAAAGCTTTGCTTCAAAGCCGTTGCCCGTCTCCAAGATCTCGATCCCAACTTTGACATAGATCTTGTCGAATTTCACAACGCTTATCCTTATATTCAGGCCGCGATTGAGCAGGGAATAGATTTGTGAGCAGCCCTCAATCATCCGAAAAAGGGCACCCTAAAAAAGCGGGGGCATTATTTTCAGGTTTATTGAGATGCGCGTTGGGACTTTACCCTGGCTGCTTTGCCATGAATGGCGCTTATGGAAACGTGATCCACGGGGACTCGCGTATTTTTTAGATGGGACAAAGTGGGTTTTTGGGGGATTTGCGATCGCACTCCTCTTCTGCATCGGCTGGATTTACTTAGCCACCTTCAACGATTACAGCAGTCAAGGCTTACAGACATTCCAGAACGACTTCTCACAAAACTCTGATCTCGCCTTCTGGAGGTCGGTTGGACTGATAAGTCTTTTTAGTGTTCTTGGGCCGCTCAACGTATTAGATTACATCTACCGTTTTTCAAGAAAGCCTGCGGCCTTTATTTTACCCGCATCCTCACCCGTAAAGCCCCAAGCGCTCTTTTCTGTAGAGTATTGCAAGCTGCTCATCGAGTTACTTTCAGGTTTCGGAGTTACGCTCCCGATATCGATCTGTGTCGCTGTCTTAATACAGTCCGTACAGCCGGTCATTGGCCTCGCTATTGTGGAGCTTCAGTTAACGGTCCTGATGCCCACTCTAACCCTGTGGTTTCTCGTTCTAGCGTTGCGGCTAGGGATAAAACGGACCTTACGAGCATTTAAGCTCAGTCTTGGTTTTGTATTTTGGGGCTGTGCCATCACTTTTGTGGTGGCGATGTATTGTGTAGACTGGGCCATCGTCAATGAACAACAGTTGGAGCAGCTTTTGCAGCACTACGTTGTCAACAACTTTTGGTGGGGGCGCGCGAGTTGGCTATGGCTCCCGGCCCGTGCGCTGTTGCTAGAGCCACAGGCTATTGCGCTGATGACCCTCTTAACGGTGGGTGTGGCTGGGGTCACCTATAAATTTTTGCCGACCACGACCCTGATCGCCGCACTGCAGCAGTTTCAACCGCAGCAGAAAAAGTCTACAGCTCCAAAGCGCTCAAAGCGTCCAAAGCAGTTTGTTAGCGGCATTACCCGAAGCATTGTTCTCAAAGAATGGCGGAGCTTGCAATGGCGATCACTACTATTTGCGATCTGGCGCATCCTTGCCTTTTTGCTATTGGCTATAGCCGTTGTCGCGTTTGGTCCTCAAGATGTGCAGCAGTTACCGTCCCCTTCAGTCTTAATGATGGGGCTGACGGTGCTTTCAGGGGCTTTACTGTCATCGACACTCACTAGGCGCTGTATTGCTCAGGATGAAGCGATGGAATGGTTAACCACTGTCCCTGTTCGCAGCCAAACCCTCAGACAGAGCAAGTTTCTAGCTATTTTGAGTCTGATTTGGGTGGCGCTATCCCCCACCATTATTTTGGTTCCTTTCTTTGGCGGCTCAGTCTGGATTACAGCTTTCGTAGTATTGGGTACGCCTGTGAGTCAAACCCTGTTAAGTTACTGGAATGCCATCCCCATTGACCGAAAAGCGATAGGGGATCTAAAAGACACATCACTGTTTTACCGAGACGATCTATTAATGTGGCTTGGAGCGGCCTCCATGTTTCTATGGATCGCCTGCGGGTTTTTGCTGGCCTCAGATCAATGGCCCTACGGCATCTTGGCCTTGGGGTTAGAGCTAGCGGTGATGAGCATTGCCTATCGACGGTATCGTAAATTAGGCGAGTCTTTAATTCCGTATTAGGCCCGCCCGCGCACAAATTGAGAAGGGTATTATTTTGACTCAACTGCTGCCTGCCCGCTCCGACTTGTCGCTAGCGGCCCAGATCGCCCAGATGCTCGTCGTCAGAGCGTCTGGACATTTATTTGATCATCAAATTCAATACCCAAGTTGGGAACCTCAGGCAGATATACTGCGCCATTGGCTCCAGGATCTCGGCGTTGGCGGTGTCATTCTGCTGGGGGGCAGTGCGGCAGAGATTGCCCTGCGCTGTCAGCAACTCCAAGACTGGGCAAAGGTGCCGCTATTTTTGACGGCAGATATTGAAGAAGGGGTAGGACAGCGATTTTCAGGCGCAACGTGGTTCCCACCGCCAATGGCATTAGCAGCCATTGCAGATCGCGCACAAGCACAAATCTATGCAGAACAGATGGGGGCAATCACGGCTCAAGAAGCCTTAACCATTGGCCTCAATTGGGTTCTTGCTCCAGTGGTAGATGTCAACAATAACCCTAAGAACCCGGTGATCAATGTCCGAGCCTTTGGCGACGATCCCGTTACGGTGGGCAAGTTGGCGACGGCTTTTATTCGAGGTGCCCAGGCTTATCCGGTCTTGACGACGGCCAAACATTTCCCAGGACACGGCGATACCGCCACCGATTCTCACCTCAATCTGCCGGTGGTGCCTCACACTAAAGAGCGACTAGAGGCGGTTGAATATCCGCCGTTTATTGATGCGATCGCATCCCAGGTAGACAGCATTATGTCCGCCCATTTGCTGATCCCCGAACTCGACAAAAACTATCCGGCGACCCTCTCGGATCGGATCTTGACCCAAGAACTACGGCAAAATATGAGGTTTGAAGGTTTGATTGTTACCGATGCGCTGGTGATGGGTGCGATTGCAAATCAATACGGCCCCAACGAAGCCGCTGTCTTAGCTGTCGAGGCCGGAGCTGATATTCTCATGATGCCTGCTGACCCGCCGGGTGCGATCGCAGCCCTCTGTGAAGCGGTAGAAACGGGCCGCATTCCTGCAGACCGAATTGAAGCGTCTCTAGAGCGCATTTGGCGAGCCAAGACCAAGGTGGGGCAGCTCAGCGTCAATGAAGACAGCCACAAGCACGCCTGGGAACTGCAGCCACCGGCTCCGATTCAATTGAAGTCCCTCGCCTCCACCGAAGCCCTCAAGACTTCCGCCAGTATCCTTAAGGCTTCTAACAAAACTCAAGGGCACATCACCAATCACCCTGAGCGGCAGCGCACCGTGATCATTGTTGATGATCTACTCGACTGCAATTTACTCAGTCGCAAAGCCCCAGCAGTAGATCTCCCTCAACAGAATGGATATCAGGTGCAGTTAGTGGATGGTCATACTCCACCTCCAGATCTGCAAAAGGGTACAGACTTTGACGCCACCCTGCTGCAGCTTTTTGTCCGAGGCAATCCCTTTCGCGGCAGCGCCGACCAGTCCCAAATTGTGCAAACTTGGCTGGAGTCCTTACTAGAGACCCAGCAACTTCAGGCCGTTGTCGTCTATGGCAGTCCCTACGTCTATGAGCAATTGCTCCCCCAGATCCCTGCAGGGATTCCCACCGCTTTTTCCTACGGTCAAATGCCCCTAGCCCAAACGATTGTGCTAGAGCAGCTATTCAGAACGGCACTGAGCACCCCATGATTAAGCCGTACCCATACCCAGGCTGCACTACCCAAACACCGCATGGTAATCCTGGATCGCCTTGACCTCCATGGGGCCAGACTGCTGAGCACGAATCGCGGCAGTCGTTGCCTTAGCCCCCGCTAGCGTTGTCACAATCGGGACTTTATAGGTCAATGCCGCTCGTCGAATTTGCCGACCATCGACAAGCGCTTCGCTTCCCGAAGGCGTATTTAAAATGAGCTGCAC
>JBAUJD010000576.1:0-3691 GCA_049683515.1 Thermosynechococcaceae cyanobacterium
ACCTAGAGCAGGCATTTGTGCTAGGGCCAGACTTTCAACGTCAGGGACCCAAATGGCCTGTACTGTTGCTCGATGACATTTACACCACTGGTGCAACGATAAAAGCCGCTACTCAAGTTCTACAAAAAGAAGGCATTACCGTACATGGCGCGGTAGCTGTCGCCCAAGCCCATCGTTTTAGCCCCCAAAAATATAGGCTGAACGCAGTGCCCAAAAAATCAGAGCTGCAATCGCCCCCAAAACAATAACAGCAGACAGCGCTATCGTAACGGGCTTGTCAGCCCCTTCGAATTTCATAATGCCGCGATCAAAATCTGAAGACATTGTGACTAACCTTTGACTCAGGCAAACGACAGTAGACTCTATTCCAGTCTGTAGTGTAGACCATTCAATTCGAGAAAGTACCAACTCAGATGATGTAGAGATTAAGTTTTAGACCTGAACGGTTAATGCTGGCGCAACGAGCTGCTGCTCTAGGCCATCTTCAAGTTGCCAAGCACAGCCATCTAACGCCATTTGTTCAATCAGGCTGGCAAGCCGCAGCGCCTTCAGGGCCTGTGCGCCCCCGACTGAGGGTTGCTCACCGCCGCGAACGCAGTTCACAAAATGCTCTAACTCGGCATGGAGCGGTTCAATATTGCTAGTAGAAACCTGCTCAATCAATCCATCTTGACGATAGAGCACCTGACCGTGGGCTGCGTGACAGCTTGCGGTGACCTGACGGTGAATCTGAATATCGTTGTTGAGGAAGTCGGCCTCAGTTAGAGAGTTCTTACAGTGGGCCACAATTCGGCGCTGCTTGCGGTGGGTGACCTTGCTAGAGGTAAGGGTTGCCACAATACCATTGGCGAAACCGAGGGTCGCCGTTACATAGTCAAGATAACCGGGGCCAGACTGGCTGCCGCTGGCTGTCAGTCGAATGACTGGAGACGCCGCCAGCTCTTGCAGCAGATCGATGTCGTGGATCATTAGATCGAGCACCACGGAGACATCGTTGGCGCGATCGGAGTAGGGACTCATGCGGTGGGCTTCTAGGGCTAAGACCTCTTCAGTCTTGAGCACGTTGGTTAGCTCTTGGAAGGCAGGGTTAAAGCGCTCAATGTGCCCCACCTGCAGAATACGCTGCTGCTGGGCCGCTTTGTTTACTAAAGATTCTGCTTCGGCAATGCTAGCGGCAATGGGTTTTTCGATGAGTACATGGACTCCAGCCTGCAGACAGGTCATGCCCACGTCGTATGCAGGCGTGTAGGCACGGCAACGCACACGGCATCAACGTGGGGCAGCATGGCTTGGTAATCATGAAAAAATTGAACTTGATACTTACTAGCCGTATCAATGCCTCGCACGCGATCGACATCGGCAATCCCGATTAGCTCTACGTCTTTGAGCAAGCTCAGGACTCGCGTATGGTGCTGTCCCATGTTGCCGACGCCAATGACGCCCACTCGAACAGGCTGTGGTGAAAAGCGACCCGATGGGTGTCCCAGAGACTTAGATGACAAATTTTGTTTCACTCTTTAACTCCCCTAGCGCCTCACAATAGCCTTAAAAATTCAGGGAAAATGATGTCAAGTCAATGCCCCGGATACTATCACAATACCCTCAAATATGAAGAAACCTAAACCAAGGATAAAGTTCCTTAAAGAGTAAATTAGTAGGATGGCTTTTCTGAATCTGATTGTGCCTTGCCAGACCGGCGGCGACAGCGTTCAGAGCAGTATTTAACCTCATCCCAGCAGTTTGCCCACTTTTTGCGCCAGGTGAAGGGGCGATCGCACACCAGACAAATTTTCTCTAGTTTTGGCTTTGCGGCCTTCTGACGAGCCATCTAACTATCCTCCTTAGAACGAGCATACCGTTTCTGATTAGCCGCAATCGACCGCTGAAAATCGACCATCGGTTCAGGATAGTCACGGCCCCACTTTAAGTTAAGGCGAGCCTGCTCTTCTTTTGTCAGCCGCCAAGGCTCATGAACCTTAGTGCGAGGCACTTTGGCAAGCTCAGGTAGCCAATGGCGTACGTAATCGCCCTTGGGGTCGTAGTCTCGTGACTGCTTGAGAATGTTGAAATAACGAAACTCACGGGCATCGTTGCCCACCCCAGCAGTGTAGTTCCAGTTGCCCCAATTGCTGCAGACGTCATAGTCAATGAGCTGCGACTCAAACCACTCTGCCCCCAGTTTCCAATTGAGGCCCAGATTCTTAGTTAAAAAACTGGCTACGTTCTGACGCCCCCGATTTGACATGAACCCTGTCAACATTAGCTCACGCATATTGGCATCTATTAACGGGTAGCCGGTCTGACCCCGCTGCCAGCGCTCAAAGGCTTCTGCATCTGTTTGCCAAGGAATTGACAGACCTCTCAACCCCGATTGACGAAAGAGATGAACCCCATGCTTAGCGGCGATAAACCGGAAGAAATCGCGCCACAGCAGCTCAAAGACGAGCCAGTAGGTTGAATCATTCTTAACTCGCTCTGTTTCATAGGCTTGGACATGCTCATAAATTAGGCGCGGAGAAAGACAGCCGAAGGCCAGCCAGGGCGAGAATTTAGATGAATAATTGGCCCCCAGCATTCCGTTTCGGGTTTGCTTATAGGCTCGAAGGCAGTCTTGCCCCCAAATATAGTCATGGAGCCGCGCCCGACCGGCTGTTTCACCGCCCTCGAAGGTCATCACCGCTCGGGTATCTGCTTTTACTGGCTCTAGACCGAGATCAGCCAGTGTCGGCACAATCCCTACGGCAATATCAGGTAACGTCGGTATCGTCTTTGGTGCCGGGAAGCTAGGACGGACTGTAGACTGTTGCTCGACCTGCTTGCGAAAATGGGTAAACAGCCCAGGCAGTTGTGCGATCGCCATTGGCAAATCGTCAGGATGATAGAGCGTGGCTCCCCAAAAGCGCTGATGCTGGACCTGGAAAGGAAGCACTGCCTTCTCAACCGCAGCTTCAACCGCGAGTTCTTCTGCGGTGACTTCGCCATGAAAATAGAGTGTTGAAATCTCTAAGTCTTGAATGAGCTGGGGAATCACAACCTCTGGACGGTCATGACGCACAATCAGACCGCTACCGAGAGCCTGCAGTGACTGGCGCAAACTGGCAACACTTTCACGGAGAAACTGCGCTCTGATCGCACCGGTTTTGGCAAAGCCAGAGGATGTCGCCTCAAACTGCCGAGGGTCAAAACAGTAGAGGGGAATCACCTGTGCCCCTGACCTCAGAGCCTGCGTCAGGGGTTCATGATCGTGAAGCCGCAAGTCATTGCGAAACCAAACTAAAATTTTGCGATCGCTCATGATTACCTGTGTACTGAGTATCCATGTTTACAAAAATACATATAAACCCGACAATAAGCATCAGAGCCTGTCTAAAAACAATGTCTCAACCGCGCAAAGGATCATCCATGAACGTCAAGTTTAAGCAATTTTGTAAATCACTTTTCACAACACTCTGTCTTGTGGGTCTACTGCTATTGACCAGCGTTAGTACGCTAACGCCTGCCGCCGTTGCAGCTAGCGATCAGGTGCAGCTCTATATCGATAATCTACAGCCATTACGCGATCGCATTCCTGAGCTTGAGTCACTGATTGAGAAACAAAACTGGAACGGCGTTCAAACCTTCCTCCGTGGCCCCTTGGGTGAATTGGGTGTGCGCCTGAGTCGTTTAGAGAAGGCTTTGCCCGCTTCTGAGC
>JBAUJD010000577.1:0-2159 GCA_049683515.1 Thermosynechococcaceae cyanobacterium
AAACACAATGTGGGTTAAAGAGGTGGAATAGACTTTTTTACCGTCCGTCTGCAGATTCATCATGATACCTCCCTCATCCCATAAATACATGACGCTATCAACTGTCAGCCAGGTTTTGGCATCAACAGGCTCGTCTACCATTGCTTTAAGTAATTGCTTGCCTGGGCGCACTCTTAATGGCAACGCCGCCTCTAGCTTTTCTTTGAGTGCGATCGCATCTCTATAATCATCAATTGGCATTGCATCACCTCCGATTCTGAAGCCCTTGCACAAATTGAAACACTACGATGACAAAATTGAGTCTACCACCGACAATTAGAAGGATAGCAACGATAGAGCCAGCAATGTCAGACCGTTTAGATCGAATTGAAGCCATTCTTGAGCGAGTGGCTGACCGACTTGACCCAATGACTGCCAGAGATGAAGTACAGCAATTGCAAATCGATGTAGTTGTAGAGCAAACCTTAGAATCACAGGCAGGGCAAAAAGCCTTAGAAGCCGGGGAAAGAAGATTACAGCAAATTGTCGAATCCCTTGCCAAATCAGTCCAAGCCCATTGCGATGATGACCGTCGCCATCAGTAAGCCCTAAAAAAACCGCAACCCTCTGGGCGATTGATACAAAGACACCCTCTAAATTTAGTCGTCTGTCAATCTTAAATTGACGCCTGGGAAGTGGGGTGCAGGTTGATTTTTGACAGAGCAGTAGGTCAAAATCACCCTATGGGTAGAAATTCACGTCGCAGCCTTTCTCAACAGCTATTGCGCTGGGGCGTACAGGCCATCGTCATCTTTTTAGTCGGCTATATTGCGCTTTATTTTGGTCTCAATCTAGCGATCAACCTGCGGCGTCTCAATTTACCCTTTGGCTTTGACTTTCTCAATAACCAAGCTGGCTTTAGCATTGGCGAAACCCCTGTTCCCTACAAACCCACAGATATCTATGCTCAAGCGCTGTGGATAGGGCTGCTCAACTCATTTCGGGTGATGGGCGTGGGTCTAGTGCTCACCACTATCGTCGGGATTACCGTCGGCATTGCTCGACTCTCAGAGAATTGGCTGGTCCGTAAAATGGCGCTGGTCTACGTTGAAGTCTTGCGGAATACGCCGCTGCTGCTGCAGCTTTTGTTCTGGTACTTTGCAGTCTTTCTGAACCTCCCTAAATTCGCAGATCGCATGGAGTGGAGCGCAATTTCTCTGAGCAATCAGGGTATTCTGTTGCCCTGGGTTCAGGCTAATACCGCCACAGGTCTCTGGGGTTTATGTCTAGGGCTAGGCATCATCAGCGCGATTCCCCTCTGGAAGCGTCAGGCCCGTCAACACGTCGAGCAGGGACAACCCGATCAATTGAAGACTTGGCCCTTACTTGCGATCGCACTTCCCCTCATCATCGCGACCCTCTGGACCCAACAGCCCCCTTTTCTTCTGAGCCTCCCCGAGGTTGTTAATGGGCGAGCAATAGGCGGCTTACAGCTCTCCTCTGAATTTGCCACGTTATTAGTGGGCCTAACGCTTTACACCGCTGCCTTTATTGCTGAGATTGTTCGGGCTGGCATCACGTCAGTCAACAAAGGGCAACGAGAAGCCGCTCAGGCTCTGGGTCTCAAGTCAGGGGTTACAATGCGTCTCGTGGTTTTTCCCCAAGCGCTGCGGGTGATTGTGCCGCCGTTGACCAGCCAGTATTTGAATTTAGCTAAGAATTCTAGCTTAGCGATCGCCATTGGCTACCCTGACCTCTATGCCGTTGCGTCCACCACCTTTAATCAAACGGGCCGCGCTGTAGAGGTTTTACTGTTGCTGATGGCAACCTATCTCACCATTAGCCTCGTGATTTCGCTCTTGCTCAATCTTTACAACCGCAGCATTCAACTGGTAGAGCGATGAATCCGACTCCCTTGAAACCAGCAGTATGGCAATGGCTGCAGCGCAATCTGTTTAGCACTTGGTTCAACACGCTATTGACGCTGGTGTTGTTCTCGATTCTGCTGCAGGGCAGCATCAGTTTTTTGAGCTGGGCCACCACCCAGGCCCAATGGAGCGTCATCTCCATTAACCTGCGGCTATTTTTGGTGGGCCGTTTTCCGCTTGCAGAGCTGTGGCGAGTTTGGCTGTCTTTGTCGCTTGCGATCGCAACGATAAGCCTGTCTAGCGGTGTGATTG
>JBAUJD010000578.1:0-4201 GCA_049683515.1 Thermosynechococcaceae cyanobacterium
GGGCAGAGGTTGCTCAGGAATGAAGTGAAAGGGGCGCAACTTTAACATGCCCATAAAGAGCTGTACGACTGCGCCTTAAAGGCGTGTTTACAAAGGACCAGAGATACCTTGCTTACGAATCATCAGAAAGTGCAGCAGCATGAACACTGCCATTAACCAAGGCATTACAAAAGTATGCAGGCTGTAGAAACGAGTCAATGTAGGCTGACCGACGCTAGCACCACCGCGAATGAGTTCCACCATTGTTGAACCCACGATAGGAATCGCTTCAGGCACACCCGATACAATTTTGACGGCCCAGTAGCCCACCTGATCCCAAGGCAGGGAGTAGCCGGTGACGCCAAAGGATACCGTAATCACAGCCATAACAACGCCCGTGATCCAGGTTAGCTCACGGGGCTTCTTGAAGCCGCCCGTCAGGTAAACGCGGAAAACGTGCAAAATCATCATCAATACCATCATGCTGGCGGACCAGCGGTGAATGGACCGAATCAACCAGCCAAAGTTCACCTCATTCATGATGTATTGAATGGAGTTAAAGGCTTCAGCAACGGAGGGTTTGTAGTAGAACGTCATTGCAAACCCGGTTGCAAATTGAATGATGAAGCAAGTGAGGGTAATCCCTCCCAAGCAGTAAAAAATGTTGACGTGAGGGGGCACATACTTGCTGGTGATGTCCTCGGCAAGCGCTTGAACTTCAAGGCGCTCCTCGAACCAGTCGTACACTTTACTCATAGAACTAACGCTTCCTGAACATGTATCGCTCTTCATAAAAAATGTAACACAGTCTATATCCCGCTGGGTATGAACCTTTCACAAAAAGATCGCAGGCGTGGAGTAGGTATTTATGCTTGGGGATGTAGCGGTACAGATCTCGCTAGAATTATGAGTATGACTAAACGATTCCTGTCTCTTTGTGTGTGGGTGCTGTTCTTTGCGATCGCAGCCTTACCATCCCCCGCCCTCGCCTTTACCGGTGAGCAGCAGCTCTTTAACGAAGCTTGGCAAGCCGTCAACCAAGCCTATGTGGATAATTCTTTTAACCACCAAGACTGGCGTATGGTGCGTAGAGAGGCGCTGGCTCAACCCCTCAACAATAGCCAGCAGACCTACACTGCCATCCAAAAGATGCTGAAGAGTTTGGACGATCCGTTTACGCGGTTTTTGCCTCCGGCTCAGTATGAGAGTCTACAAACAAGCACTGCGGGTGAGCTAACAGGAGTCGGACTGCAGATCACGAGAAATGGCGAGGCAGACCCCTTAGAGGTGATCTCGCCTATTGAAGGATCGCCAGCAGCGGCAGCAGATCTACGGACCGCCGACCAGATCTTACAAATTGATCAGACCCCGACGGCAGACCTGACCCTCGATCAGGCGGCGGAGCTAATGCGGGGGGCAGCGGGAACCAAAGTCATACTTAAGGTACGACGACCTGAGCCAGATCAGATTTTAGAAGTGGGCTTGGTTCGCGATCGCATCGCCATTAACCCGGTTAAATCAGAGATAAAAATTCAGTCAGACGGCTCTAAAATTGGCTACATTCGATTGCGTCAGTTCAATGCCAATGCAACCCGCCAGATGGAAATGGCGATTCGTGACCAGAAAAAAGAGGGCGTCACCGGCTACGTTCTCGATCTCCGTAACAATCCGGGTGGTTTGCTCCAGGCTGGCGTTGAGATTGCTAGACTGTGGCTCGATCCAGGGCCAATTGTATACACCGTAGATCGTCAGGGTATTCAAGGCAGCTTCGATGCTCAAGGTTCCGCACTCACCCATACGCCCCTAGTGGTTTTGGTGAACCGAGGCAGCGCCAGCGCCAGCGAAATTTTAGCCGGGGCACTCCAAGACACCGGACGGGCGCAGCTCATTGGTGAGCAAACCTTTGGCAAGGGATCAATTCAGTCGCTCTTCGATCTCTCCGATGGCTCAGGACTGGCGGTCACAATTGCGCGGTACGAGACGCCGAGCCACCGCAACATTAATAAGGTGGGCATTAAGCCAGATCAGATTGTAGCCGCCAATCCCCTAAGCGCCAATCAGGTCGCAACTGAGACTGATACTCAGTATCAAGCCGCCGTAAAGGCATTGCTGCAGCCCTCTGCCGTTGCCAGTGCCGCCTAGCCGCACTTACCACGACCCACTCCACGGTGCCATTACCCTGGAGGGCAGCGATCCGGTTGAAACACTTTTAATTCAGCTCATTGATACGCCACCGTTTCAGCGGCTGCGACGAGTGCGGCAGCTAGGGATTGCCCATCTCACCTTTCACGGCGCAGAAGGGTCGCGCTTCACCCATTCTTTGGGGGTGATGGAGATAGCTCGTCGGGTCTTTGATCGCTTAATGCACCAATATCCGACCCTTAAGCCCCACCGGGCCATCGTCCTGTGTGGCGCACTGCTCCACGATATCGGCCACGGCCCCTTAAGCCACACCAGCGAAGACTTGTTTGGCGGTCACCATGAAGACTGGACCTGCCGGATTCTTCGAGAAGATCTGAACATTCGTCAACTCTTAGATGGCTATAGCCCCAATCTAGTAACAGAGTTAGAGCGGGTCTATCGAAAACAATACGCCCTACCCTGTATTGGTCAGTTGGTTTCGAGTCAACTCGATTGCGATCGCCTCGATTACCTGATGCGCGACAGCTACTTCACTGGAGCCTCTTACGGCAAGCTCGACCTAGATCGAATTTTGATGGCCTTTGATTATGACCCAGTCTCTCAGCAACTGGTGGTGGCTCAAAAAGGACAGGCCGCCATTGAGCACTATCTCGTGGTGCGCTACTTTATGTATGCCCAGGTATACAACCATCCCAAGAATCTGGCCGCAACCTGGGGACTGCAGCGCATTATTGGGCGAGCCAAGCAGCATCTCAAAGATATTTATACCGATGACACCCTCACCGCTTGGTTAACTCAGCCCGTGGCTAAACTCTCTTTACAGCAGTATTTAGCAGCCGACGATGGCGTCTTGCTGTATCACTTGCAGCGGTGGCGACACAGCCCAGATCCCACCCTCAGCGACCTGTGCCGTCGTCACCTCGACCGAGATCTGCTCAAGGCTTTGGATATTAGTGCCTTGACCACTGAAGAACGTGGACAGCTTTTGAATCAAACTCAGAAACTGCTATCAGAGGCAGGGTTCTCGGAGGATTACACTGGCATTCAGGTGGCCCTAACGCGGGGCTACACCCTTTATCAGCGGGGGATTAACCTAAGAACAGAGCAAGGGCTAATCGATATTAGTGAGCGATCGCCCCTCGTCCAAACCCTGAGCCAGCCCTTTCGTCAGGCATGGCTGATTTACCCCCGCGAAATTGAGGCAAAACTGAAGGGGTTGAAACGGTCAATTTAGCCCCTCGCCGTCAAGGAATCAAAACACATCACGACTACAGAATTTCTAGAACGGTACCGCTACGTCAACAATCTTGACAGGAGGTATTATTCGCTAGCAGATGTTGGGCAAAATGCAGGTAACATGATTAGGGCAAAGCTACGTCGTCGTTCTTCATCAATACAGCTATGAATTCTGACCCCCAAAACCAGCCCACTGACACAGAGTCGGCTTCGTCCATTGAGCTGAGTTCTGGTACACCTGGTGGTGCCTTGTCCACAAGCGTCTCCAGCGATAATTCAGACTGGAAAGAAGTCGGTAATAAGGTCGCTCACTTCCTTGATATATTGCCAGACTTCATTGGTGAGACCTTTAACCAATACCGCAAGCCTCTCTCGACGGTGGCAGTCATTGTTTTGGCATTGGTGAGTGTCGCTATTGCAGATGGTGTTCTCGACGTAATCAACGCACTGCCCCTCGTAGCCCCTTTACTAGAACTGGTGGGCCTAGGCTACACAGGCTGGTTTATCTGGCGCTATCTTCTCTATGCCGACAAACGTAAAGAACTGGGCCGAGACTATCAGGCTCTAAAAAACCAAGTTACGGGTAAATCTGCCGAATAGCCATTCGAGCACTTTTTGTCCAAGGGGTCGGGGTAAGATCTAAAACAAGCGCGGTGCTGTCTTAACCCTGACCTGTTTTTTGTGCGTATTTATCCTCCACGGTCATCATTCCTTCCGAATGAGTTAACACTAGAGCTAGTACTGAGATCTGAAGATAGTCCATCAGTATTATGAATCTGCGTGTGGTAGTTTCAGAACTTCAGATCTCGCGCATAGCTGATGGTTTATTTGCAGATCTCAGTAC
>JBAUJD010000579.1:0-5565 GCA_049683515.1 Thermosynechococcaceae cyanobacterium
ATCTAGGTGTCGGAGCAATCTCCTACGCCGGGGAGCAAGCTACCGATCAGTTCTCTGATGTGCAAAAACGCGCTCAAGAGCTTGCTGACGAAATGATTCGCCGGGGCGAGATGACTACCGAAGAGTCGCGGCAATGGTTAGAGAACCTAACGGGGCAAAGCCAAGCGCCCTCTGCAAATACACCCCAAGACTCTTATTCAGGGAAACCCCAGGTCATTGATGTTCAGATTGAAGATGAGCCTGAATCTGCCAACGATTTGCAGCAGAAAGTTCAAGACCTTGAAGATGAATTCCGACGCATTCAGCGCGATTAAGTTCACCGCTTAAAGGGTTGGTCCAAGGCTGAGAGGAATGGTTATGATTTTCTCTTGAGTAAAACGGGGAATCAAGAGCCTACTGTATAATGTAGTTACATCTCTACGTTTGTGAGGAGTGTAGTGCAAAGTATTTCTAGTCGAGATTTTAATCAAGATGTAGGTAAAGCTAAACGAGCTGCAGCCGATGGCCCTGTCTTGATCACCGATAGAGGAACACCTGCCCACGTTTTGTTGACCGTGGATGAATATAACCGACTCACGAGCAAGGGAAAAAGTGTTGGAGAGTCACTCGGAATGCCAGAAATTGCAGACATCGAATTCAACCCTATTCCCTTAAGAGATGCTAAATTGCGCGATATAGATTTGTCTTAATGTTCTTGTTGGACACCAATGTCGTCTCTGAGCTTCAGAACTACGCTCTAAGTCAGTACTGCACTCCTGGAGCCACTCACGCCATTTAATGAGCACTTCTACTGCAGCAGAAGCACCCTGTCGATTTATGAAAACACCCATAGATTTATCTTCAATACTCACCAAGTAATTCTCAATCACTAGAGGCTCGGTTTCATCTCTTACAAGCTGGAATACCTTGGGCAGGTAGGAATTATACTCATCCCTGGCACTAGGACATCCAGCAACGCCAATCGGATCCCAAATGTAGTGAAGAACTTCATCACAACGCTTATAAAATTCTAATTCATAAGGTGTAAATTTCCTCTTCACTGTGTCACCTTATTTGCAACAGCTTTTTAAGAGTCGAACAATAGCTAGAGTATCCAAAGGTTTCAGGACTAATAGGATTCGGGTAGCTAAAGTGGCGATAGTCGAGGCAAAATCGATCCCAATCAGCCATCTGGATATTGAAGAGTTTAATGATGATATTAGTCAGCGTAGGAGAAAGGTCGATTTTGAAGAAAGATTTCTTGTCGCACACTTCACAAATCGCTTCTATAAATTCATTGGTGGTCATGCTTCGATTTCCCAGCACAAGCTGATCCGAAGGCGCAGCCTTTGGGTGTTGAACGAGATGGCAGATCACCTGGGCAATATCTCGACCATGAATGAAATGAAAACTACCATCGAGCTTTAAAAATCGGAGTAACCCCGCCCAACGCATTACTTCGGGTATACCGCTCGAAAGGTGAGAGGTGGGCTTGTTTTCGTCTCCACTCACTACGAGTGTCGGAAAGACCGTAACCACCTTTGGTATTGACTCTAGCTGCTGTAGTTTCTCAAAACACTGATATTTCGTGCGAATGTAGTCCGTTCCAATCGCCCCAGCCTCTGGCAAAAGCGTTTGCTCTCGACTAAGCAAGCTGGCTGTAGAAAAATACAGTACCTGCTCACATACCGCTGGATCGAGTGCCTGAATCAGCTCTAGAGTTTTAGTCACGTTGATATCGTAGGTTTCGGTGGGGTCTCCCCAAGCCGTTGCCGTCAGCACCGCCTGATTAATCGTAGGCAACAGCTCCTGAAGTGGCTCTAAATCGCGCAGATTGGCGGTCACAACGTGAATGCCTGAGCGGACATTCACGTCTACTTTGAGCTTGTCAGGGTTGCGAACCAGCAGAAATAGCTCGTGCTCAGTCTGCTGGATCAATGCTTCGCAAATGTAGTGACCAATGCAGCCACTGGCTCCGGTAACTAAAATCCGCACGGGTTGTTAGTACTTCATCTGCTTGACGGTTTCAAAGAAGAAGCCGACGTTTTCTTCAGGAGTCGTAGGCAAAACGCCATGACCGAGGTTCATAATATGGCCCGTGTTGCCTGCCTTTTTAACAATGTCGTAGATGCGATCGCGAATAAACGCCTGCGACCCATACAGCACCCCAGGGTCCATATTGCCCTGCACCATCATCTCTGGCCCCAGACGCTTCCTGGCATCCGCCATGTCCACGGTCCAATCGACGCTAATGATATCGACCCCAGACTTTGCCATCCGCTCTAGAATGCCAGCGCTGCCGCTTGCCAGTGAAATCAATGGCGTGTCGGGGTGTGTCTCACGGACCTGATCAACGACTCGCTTTTGGTAAGGAAGTGCGATCGCCTCGAAATCTTGGGGACTCAGTTGACCGGCCCACGAATCAAACATCTGCACGACTTGGGCACCGCAGTTGATTTGGTGACGAACGTAGATTGCGATAGCATCAGCAATCTTGCCCAGCAAAGCATGAAGCACCTCTGGCTCATTAAAGGCCATGCTCTTAATAATCGAATAGTTTTTAGAGCCTTTCCCTTCAACTGCGTAGGCAGCTAAAGTCCAAGGGGCACCCACAAAACCAAGAACCGTGGATTTATCACCGACTTCATCCCGCAGCGCCTTCAAAATGGGGCGGATAAAAGACACTGACTCATCTGGCTCTAGATTGCGGAGCTGCTTAACCTGCTCCATCGTACGAATCGGATCGCTAATAATCGGTCCTTTGCCCTCTGCGATATCCATCTCAATCCCCATGCCAGGAAGAGGCGTAACAATATCAGAGAACAAAATGACGCCATCGGGCTGAAAAGACTTCCAGGGCTGCAGCGACACCTGAATTGCCACCTCAGAAATCTCAGAGCGCTCCCGAAAGGTAGGGTACTTCTCTCGCAAATCGCGGTAGGCCTTCATATAGCGACCCGCCTGCCGCATCATCCAAACGGGGGGGCGATCCACTGATTCACCACGGGCAGCCCGCAACAGCAAAGGGGCATTGGCAGAGCCGGACATGAGTTCTCCTTTAAAAAATGAGGCAGCAACATCGTTTAGAAACCGCCTAACGTGACCAAGGCCAGCCCCGTAGAGGACCAGCCAGATCTAGTTTAGGATTGATCGCCACCCTTTGCGCCCTTTGACGGCAAAACCCACAGCCATCATTTCAGCCCTATCAAGATCGCCACAACTCAAAGAGCAAGAGACGCCATCCCTGGGCAGACTATTACAGAAATTTAACATTCGGTTAACATTAAGTTAACCTTTGTCCTAAAGCGCTCCCAAGATGTCTAGCCCAGCGTCACAGTCTCATTTTTCATGACCCTAATCCTGCTCAGCATTGCCAGTGCCGTGGGCTGGTTCATTAGTTCGCTGGCGGGTGGGGGTAGCTCCCTGATTTTGATTCCGATGATCAGCTTGTTCCTCGGCCCCGCAGCATTACCTCCGGTGATTACCATTGGCGGTATTTTTGGCAACAGCGAGCGAGCCTATACCTACCGAGAACATGTCGATTGGCAAGTCCTACGCTGGGATATGCCTGGAGCTATAGTGGGAGCCGGTCTCGGAGCGTTTACCTTCACTCGTCTACAGATGGACTGGTTGGTGATTCTGGTGGCGATATTTCTCTTTGTGTCTGCCTGTAGCTACTTCTTTAAAGGAGAAGCAAAGTCTTTTACCGTCAAAGCCTGGTATTTTTTGCCTGCCAGCTTCGTCTATGCTTTTTTGTCTGGCGTGATTGGCAGTATGGGGCCGCTGCTGGTGCCTTTCTACCTCAACTACGGGCTGAAGAAGGAGTCTTTGCTCGCAACGCTATCAGCTACGCGTATCTTGATTCACGTTGTTAAGCTGATTTCTTATGCCGTCTTTGGAGCATTAACGTTACCCCATATTGGCTATGGCGTTTTGATTGGGTTGGCGGCTTTCCCTGGTAATTGGTTGGCCCATCGGGTGCTAGAGCAAATCAGCGAACAGCGGTTCAGGCAGCTTGTCACTTCGTTTGTAATGGTTAGTGCGGTATTGCTGCTGTGGCAGCAGCGGGGGCTACTCGGTGGCAACATTACAATGGCAAAAATGGCATTAGGGTATGGCTAGGGTTATCAACGTGAGGGGCCGTAAACCCGCATTTTTTGAGTGGCGCACTTGAAGCGATCTCCCTGCACTTCTCTACGATGAAGATGCTTTGTTTTGCGTCCAGAGACTCGCTTGCGCCAGAGCCTAAAGCTAGAAGCTTTCATCTGTCGACGCATCAGCGCGATCACGTCTTTTTCTTGAAGGCCAAACTGGTGCTCAATGGCGTCAAAGGGCGTCCGGTCCTCCCAGGCCATTTCAATAATGCGTTCTATTGCATCAGCTTCAATTTCGAGATGTTTCATGCTCATTCTTTATGGATGGAAAAGCAGATCAGGGAAGAACCGATTGACTTCAATCAAAAAACCTGCCGTGAAGGTTAGCCACAGCGCTGCCATCACAGGCACAGAGGTCAGCAATTTCATAATTTTTGGGTAATGGGTAAACAACAGTGAGAGCGCTTAGTTTTGGCTAGTGACCTGAGCCACAGCAGAGCCAAGATTAGCAACAATAGACGTTGAAGCAGCATTCGTTTTTGGTGCAACAGAAACCAGCAACCGAGGCACTTCTCGAACGTTAGGCCAAGTTGAGTACAAGAGCTTAGCTTCTTTGATGTCGTACTCTTCACCAAGTTCTGTTAGCGATTCCCATAGGGGCTGCAGTGAAAGGTCTCCATCAAAGTTGGGTGAAACCAACACCGTCTGATCAGGCTCTAATTCATTGAGAAAATAGGGCTGTGAACTTGATTCAGCCGCTTGAGCCGCGAAACTACTCGAAAGCCAAATGACACCTGAAAGGATGACGACCACAGCAGCAGACAAAAACTTCATTTCGGCGACCTCTCATTCATTAAGTTTTATTAAGTATAGAGTAGTTGTTGATCGCGTGCCATCCATCTAAGGTCAGAGAACCTTGATTTATAAGCCTCAGGGCAAGATGTCTGGACCTGCTGACGCAACTTCCGCTGTTGATTTTCTCCCTTTGATAAGTCCAGAGTCAGTCTTCAGCTCATCGCAAACAGTCCATCATGCTGGCAATGCTCTGTAAAAACCCATTGACGGCTTGAATAAATTCTAAAGACGGGCCAGATAGTTTATTTAGATTAGACATCGCCAGCGATCATTCCCAGTAAAAAGATGAGGGGGCGCGCCGTGTTAACAGTATTCCTTCGCTCAATGGAGCTGAGGAAATTTGGGTTGAAAAGATGAGTTAATTTCTTCGCGATAGCTAGGAGTCACGATGAGCGTCAGAAAAGTTACAGGAAGAGTGCTTCGCGCCTATGACCAATCTCCTTTTAGAGACACTTTGATTGAAATTTGGGATAGAGATTTTGGCTTGGACGATAAGGTTGGCTCTGGACGCACCCGCGACGATGGCCGATTTGAAATCTCTTACGATACGGACGATGCAGGAGAACAGCCCGACTTAACGGTGAAAGTACTCCGGCTTGACTTCGAGGGACAGTATGAGGTGATCTATGACTACGAT
>JBAUJD010000580.1:0-4644 GCA_049683515.1 Thermosynechococcaceae cyanobacterium
TCCTGCACCTGAAGGTTTAGATCTTTGCCATCGAGGACGACAAGGGTTTGTCCTGCCTTAACAGTGTCGCCTTCTTTGACCAGTACCTGCTGAATGGTGCCTTGAACTTTAGGGGCAATAGGAGACAGGTGCCCGTCAATCTGAGCATTATCGGTGCTGATGTGGGTGCTTTGAAACTGCCACCACCGCCAGCCGAAGATAGAGCCGACGGTGAGGGTCGCGATCGCAACTCCCAAAAACATCCAACGACGCCCTGATTTAACAGAGGGTGTCTCTTCTTTTACTTGGGGAGACTCTTCCTGAGAAGACAAAGAATCCTCTAAAGATAGCTCTGGCAAGGACTCAACCCTTAACTTTTGGGAGCTGACCTCTAGCTCTGATTGAGGGGGATGATGATTAGATTCATTAGAACTCATGAGAGACCTCCCTGAATGATAGAGGGGTGTTAGACCCTTCATTGAGAGAAATAGACTGAGTTAATGTCAAAGGAAGTGGTTGTTGGCTCAAAGCTTTGACATAGCCTGGGGTCAGATATTGTTGGTCGCCAGATCGACCGGCAATATAGGTGTTCATCATAGCCAAACCCAACACATCAACATAGCGGCGAGCTAAACCTGGATCAGGCCCCACAATAGCGGGGGTATCTGGCAACACATCGGCTTCAGGGCTAGTATCACCTTGATCATCAATGGTTGAAAAGTGGGTGCCGCCGTTCATGAGCACAAAATATTTCTTCGGGGTTGTTAACCAGGTAAAGGGTTCAATCTGCTCCGGCAGGGCCGGAGCAACCGTATCCGCGCTGCCAGAGATCATCATCACCGGAATCTTGATCTGGCTGAGACTCTTCTGGCCGAACACCACGCTATCAATGGGATTAATCACCATGATGGCCTTGACGCGGTCATCTGCTAGGTTGTATTGCCGAACCGGTAATCGAGTCGCCTTGCACTGCAGCAACACAGAAAGATTCAAGGTGGTGCTCAGGGTTTTTGGGCTACAGTCTGCTCGAAGCTGAGTTTGGTTTATAGGCGCACCCGCCAGCGCCAAGGCCGTATAGCCTCCATAGGATTGACCAATCACCCCCACCTGCTTTAGGTTCAAGCGACCTTGAAAAGCAGGATCAGATTGCGATCGCCGTTCCAACTCATCTAAAAGAAATTTGACATCCAGAGGCCGATCGACGAACTCAGTGGGTGGGGCTACATCATTGCTAGCGCCTGATAAAAGCGCTTCAAGCTGCTTCGTATCACTGCCGGGATGGGCCGGGACCGCCACCACAAATCCGTGGGAGGCCAGATGCTCTGCCAAATAAGCAAAGGAACTGCGATCTGAATTGAGACCGTGGGAAATGACAACAACGGGCAACGACTTGGGTGTAGCGGTTTGAGGCAAATACACATCTGCCGGGAACTGACGGGCTTTGCCCGTATCAGCGATTCGTTCTGAGGTATTGTCATTGAGTTCTAGACTGATTTTCTGCCAGCGGTAAGGGCCGGTTGACGCCAAAGACTGCCCTGACTTAATCAAACTCGTGGCTGGCTCACTTATAGTCTGGGCCTCAATCTTACTCACCGCCACAGCCGTATCTTTAATCAGCTTTTGACCCTCGCCGAAGATTGTAAATCCCCGGTTCAAATCAATTTGCAGCCCCTCTGTCGGGTAGTTTTGGAGAAAGTTGAGAAACGTCAACCCCTGCGGCTCAGCGGCAGACAATATTAAGGCTGAGCGTAGCGCGTAGAGGCTCCCTTGGCGGGATTTGGGATAGACAACCTGACCCACCCGCTGCAGCAGCTCTTCACCAATGGGGGTATAGAAAAACTGAGCCATAGAAACAGGAGACAGATCTATCTTCGCCTGTAGCCCTGCTCGGAGCTTCTGCCGCTGATCGGCATTGAGATAGCGGGCATAGGGAATTAAATCACCTGTGATTCGCCCCTCTTTAGCATAAATTTCTAGGGCGCTGACCGAAACAGAACGCTCTAGCAGCCCGTAGGATATATGGATGCGCTCCGCCGCCTGTGTTGCACTCACGTTCAAGCAGAGCAGAGTGAATCCTAAAAAACTGATTCGGCCTAGAAGACCTTCACGCAGCGGCTTCCGACGGTTTTTAAGGGAGATCAAAATCATGTGAGTTGTCCGATAAAAGGCTCTTGCATAAAAGCTAAGGCCTAAAGAGACAGTGAATTGCCTACCCAAGGGAACCAGAAACGGCATTCATGATGAATGAGACAAAACCTATCCCAAAGTCCCTATCTACAATATAGAGGGACTTTGGGACACAATTAGGTGACGAGAGTCGGGTGAACGGATCATCTTCAGAATATGCTGTGATTGTGGCAATTTTGTGATTGGTGTTTGACAATTCAGTGTCACTCAAAAAGTGTCTTTAAAATAGTTGAAATCTTTACTTGACATAGCTCTGAAATGTTTTCGGCACGGGCTTGTCACATTCTTTTAATATCTTGAACGAGTAGACAACGCTTCGTGAAAAGTAAGTGCGCTAATCCTCCCATGTAGAGATCTCATTAGGCATAGATTTTTCGGCCAAGCTTTGAGAAACTGCAATTCACCAGCAAAGATTAGATGTCCCTCGAAACAGATGAGGTTTTATGCATTATCAACCCAAGGTATTCATGGCTCTGCTACTGGTAACAGCATTGAGCCTCGGAGCCTGCCAAAAATCAGAACCGACTCCCGCTTCACCCCCCTCCGCGACTCCCCAGGCCGCAGCGACCCAGACAGATCCCGGCGCTCTAGACTCCTCTACAGATGAGTGGGTTGAGACTGAAACGACTGAGATCATCCCGGTGGTTGATGCATTAGGTCAGCATTTACATCAGGCCCGCCTCAGCTTCGAGAAACAAGACAATCAGAAAGCGGCAGTACAAATCAAACAAGCGGCAGCCTTCTTGATCAAAGAGAAAGGTCGGGCCTCCCTTGAGGGGCAATCCAACATTGATGAAGCCGTTGAAGATCTCAATGCCTTTGCCGATATGGTCAAAGACGGCAAAATCACCTCCATCAAGGCACTCGATCCCGTTTTTGCTCAAGCCTATCAAGCCGACATTGAGAACCTGTGGGTCGTGGCGACGGAAGAGCAGTGGGTTCCTATTGTTGAAAAATCTGAATATTACTGGCGATCTGCCCATGATGCTTTCATCGTAGATGACAACCTTGATGCAGCCAAAGATATTCATAAGGGCGTGGCTTTTCTCAAGCTCAGATCTCATCACTTCAGAGGCGCAGAGAAACAAGCGCTTATGGAGTCTGCTAACACGTTGCAAACGCTAGCTGAACAAGTCCAAAAGGGTGAGGTCAAAGATGTCGCAGTCTTAGATAAGGCGTTTGCAAAAGAGCATCTAATGGTGGCGAAGGCAGATGCCAGTCAGGCCGGTCAGGACGTCACTGGGCAAAAGACAAAAGAAGCTGGATATGCGCTTAAAGCTGCCGCTCACAATCTAGAAGCAGCAGCCAAATGGGTTCAGAAAGAGTCAGTCGTTCAAAGTACAGTGATTAAGACTCGTGAGATGGCTGAAGGATTAGTCATGGGGGACCAGAAAGATACCTCGGAGATTAATCAGGTGATTAAGGTGCTTGAAGAGACAAATCAAACATTGAGTCAGCAGCTCGTTTAGCCTAGAGGTCAATCCAAGCCTGCATCATTTTTGGGGGAGCAGATCAAGGGAAGGTCATGACAATGCGTTATCAATCTAGGATGCTCATGGCTCTGCTGCTAGCGACAGTTTTGAGTCTGGCAGCCTGTCAGCAAGCTCCGATATCAACAGATGCTCCGACCACGTCTCCTCCGCAGCCCAAGGATAAGACCAATCCCGCCGCAGTCCCGCCCGGTTCTGATCGGTGGCTCCAAAATGAGGTCGTGGATTGGATACCCGTTGTAGATCATCTGGGACATCAGTTTCGTCAGGCGCGGCTTAGCTTTGAGCAGCAAGACTATTCAAAAGCAGCAGCAGATATCAAACAAGGAGCCGCCTTCTTAAAGCAAGAACGGGAGAACGCCTCGCCGGAGGGTCAAGCGAAGATCGACAAGATGGTTGAAGCCTTGAATGCTTTTGCACAGAAGGTCAAAACGGGCAATATTGCTTCTGTGGAGGAACTCGACGCAATCTTTGCCCAAGCCTATCAGGTTGATATTGAAAATCTGTGGGTGGCGGTCAAATCAGATCGCTGGGTTCTCCTAATTGATAAACCAGAGTATTACTGGCGGCAGGCCCATGATGCTTTTGTGGTCAAGGATACGCTTGATGCTGCTGAAGGGATTCGCAAAGGTCTGGCTTTTTTGAAATTAAGATCTCAGCACTTTCAAGGCCCGGATCAGCAAGCCCTGTCTGAGTCCTATCAGAATTTAGACAAGCTGGCGGATCAAGTGGAGCGCCAAGAGATCAAGGATGTAACGGTCTTGGATAAAGCCTTTGGCAAAGAATACCTTGTCATCGCCAAGGGTGATCTGGCTCAAGCCCAAACTGATTTGTCTAGACAAGATGCTCGGCAAATGGGGAATGCGCTAAAAGCCACTGCCCATAGCGTAGAGTCGGCGGCGGCTTGGGGAAAGCAGGAACAATCAGTTCAGCAAATCGTGAGTCAAGCTCGCGAGGTTGCAGACCCAATGATTGCAGGGGAAACGCC
>JBAUJD010000581.1:0-1906 GCA_049683515.1 Thermosynechococcaceae cyanobacterium
CATCTAGCTTTTCCGTAGCTTGCTCTTTGGAATGCTAGAGTTGCCTGCAAATCTGTGCCGTTTGTGTCTGGTTTGCAGGCAGCGCTCTCATTACACTAAACACATAGAGATTCGAGAAACTCTGATATGTCTACTTTTGCTTACACTCTGATTTTTGCTTGCATCATTGGTCTATTTTTCTTCGCCATCTTTTTCCGTGAGCCTCCCACAATTAATAAATAGAGTCTGGCTGTTTACATCCAGTTATATTTAACGCCGCCCTAAGCTAGGGCGGCGTTTGCGTTTTAAAGAATTCATGCTGAATTGTCCGTCGCTTAAGGATTGAGCGGCGGCAATAGGCCCGGAGGCGGAGAAATCTCAAGGGTACCCTCTGCTAACTTGACGCAGGGCACAATGGCTCTGACAAAGGGAATTAATGCTTTATCCGACGAATAATTGAGTTGAACCTCTAGTAAATCGTTCCCCGCAGGCACAAGACTGACCACGGTGCCGATCACTTTCTGTGTTTCCTGGAGAATTACATCGAGTCCCACGAGGTCTGGTAGGTAGTACTCATCGTCTGCTAACGTCGGTCGGTCGGTGGCTTGAATCAGAATGGTTCCCTGTCTGAGCTGTTCGGCCTGCTCTATGGTGGTGATGCCTGCTAGCTTAACGACGTACAGTCCTTTCTTGTTAAGGTAGCGGCCCTGCAGGAGTTCGATGGGCTGAGGCTCAGACTGATCCGGTGCACAGAGCCAACGTCTCCCTGGTATTTCAAATCGTTCTGGAAAGTCAGTCTCAGGATAGACTCGCACCTCTCCCTTTAAGCCTTGGGGACCGACAATATATCCAATCGGAAGCCATTGCTCCCGATCAAACAGGGGGGGATTGCGACGATTCATAGTGGGTATAGCTGGGAAGGGGCAGATCAATGCTCAATTATCGCCTATGGATGTCCCGCAGCCATTATGCACCGTAAATATTGGTGATGGTGGCGGCAAGAATCTGGACGCCCTTTGCAATCTCGGTGTCGCTGGCGGTTAAGCTCAGACGGATGCACTCATGTTTATGCTGCCACTCTTGTTGAAGACCGGGAAAGAACGGACTACCGGGAACCACTAAGACACCCACGGCTTTGAGCTGCTGATAAAGTTCCCAGTCCGTGATGGGTAGGTCTTGAAACCACAGCCAGCCAAAGATCGCGCCTTCGCCAACATGGAGAAACCAGGGTAGATCGGTGGGCATATATTGCTCAAGTGCCGTTTCAAGCACCGCTAGCTTAGCCAGATAGTGAGGACGGATTACATCGGTAGAGAGCTGGGCAAGAGCGCCCGATTGAATCGCCTGGGCTGCGATCGCTTGCCCATAGCGACCAGAATGAATACAAACATTGGTTTGAAAGGCTTCTAACGCTTGGATAATTGCTTCATCACCAATGGCAATCCCTACCCTTTCGCCGGGTAAACCGGCCTTAGACAAGCTCATACAGTGAACAACATTTTCCCCAAAGATGGGCTGATACTCAGTGAAGTTTAAGCTAGGGAAAGGAGGGCCATAGGCCGAATCAATGAAAACTGGAATATTGAACGGCTGGGCTAGCTCAATAATTTGTTGTACTTCTGACTTTGTTAGAACGTTACCGGTGGGATTGCAAGGACGCGAGAAGATCACGCAGCCTGTGGTTTCATCAAAGCGAAGCTGATCAAAATCAGGACGGTACTTAAAGCGATGCGGTTGTTCTTGAATCTCTAGGCGAGGACGATACGACTGCAAAGCGCCCGGTGTCAAGCTGACGCCACCGTAGCCCGTATAGTCAGGGCTAAGGGGTAAAACAACCCGCTTAAGTTTCTGATCAGAGGCATAGCCGCCAAAGGTATTCGCTGCCAGAAAGTAGAGTGCTTGACTGCCAGGGGTAATCAAAATTTGT
>JBAUJD010000582.1:0-7287 GCA_049683515.1 Thermosynechococcaceae cyanobacterium
GTGCCAGGTGAACGGGAAAAAGTGCGCCCCTCGCCAATCGCTCTCTTTTATGAATCACGCATCTGCATTGGTCCCCCCAAGCCCCCAATTCTGATACCATTGGCAAAATTCACATTCAGTAACATAAGCCACGTTTGCTCATATCTACCACTTTGCACTCGCCCCCTAAATCCCCCACCAGTGGGGGACTTTACCTGTTTTATTGCACAGATGTTTGATTGGATTTGAGAGAAAGAGATTTGAAATTTCTGACCACCGAATCAAGCTTAGATACAGGCTCAAAGTCCCCCAGAATGGGGGATTTAGGGGGCCGCGAGAGGCTGTACTGTAAACAAATATTTATTTCGCCAGCGGTATCAGAATGGGGGCCGGGGGGGCAGTGCAATTTCTCTCGCTGGAGATGATCGAGTAGTAGAGTATTCCGCGCAAGGTTACAGATTACGGAGCGGTTGACGAAGCCTCTTTACCTCGATTTCTGGTCATTTCGTGTAGCCCCAGCAGCAGCACGGCAGTAATCAGCGGAAAGAAATAGTAAATAAATCGATAGGCCAACAGCGCTCCAAACAGATCGACCGAGGGCACGGGGGGCGAGAGCAATAACAGCATGACGGTTTCAAAAACCCCCAAGCCCCCTGGCACATTGCTGATAATACCCGCCACTTGGGCTAACAAATAAATACCAAAGAACCCTAAGAAAGAAAGCGGCACCGAGCGCGGTAGCAAAAGGTACAGCACCCCTGCGGCTAAAAGCCAATCAATAGAGGTGACGGCAATCTGAGCTAAGGAGAGGCGAAAGGGAATATGGGGCAGTACCCAAGACTTGATCCGAATCGGGCGGCGACCGATGAGGCTCCAGCAGAGATAGGCTGCCGTCATAAGCGAGAAAATGACGCCGATGGGCTGGACCGTCTCAAAGGGCAGACGAAGAAATTTTGGCACTTCTATGGGTTCGACCAGAAAGATGATGCCCCCCACGGCCATCAGGCCTAGCCAGAAACTGAAGTTACAAAAGGCGATAATCCGGCCAATTTGAGCTGCTGACAGACCCCAGGCCGAATACATTCGGTAGCGAATGGCGCTGCCGCTCAAGAGGGCAAAGCCGACGCTGTTGCTAATGGCATAGCTAATCAAAGCGGCCTGAGCTGATTTAAGCCAAGAGAGCGGCTGTTTGATATAGCGCAAGGCCAAGGTGTCATACCCGGTGAGCATGGCGTAATTCAAAATCGTTAGCCCCACCGCCCATAGCAAGAACTGATTGGGAATGGCCTGCAGCGCATTGATAATCTTGACGAAGGAATATTTCTGCAGTTCTTGGGTGATGGCCCAAATCGAAACGCCAAATAAACTCAGACCCAATAGGGCTGAAGCAATTTGAGTCAGCCGTTCCCAAGGCAGACTGATCTGTGTGATCAGGCTGGGTTTGAAGTAGTCGAGGAGGCGATCGCCTGAATCAGCCCGCACTAGAGCGACGACCACATCGGGCAACGCAGTGAGACCGGGATAGACCAAATAGCGAGACTCCCAGCGGGGATGGAATTTATCTTTGTAGGCGTGGAGTCCCTGAAAGTTATAAAACTGATTGAGATGTTCATAGAGAAAGTGAATACCGCGCTCTAGGCGACGAGCAGGCGCTTCGTTGCCCACCCCTGAAAGGGCCGATAGCCCGATATTAAAGCCCTCATACCCCCTGTCTTGAAAGTGCTGAAACAGAGAGACGAATAGAAAATCCATTGTGCCATGCTCTATTTCAGTGCGCTGGCGCATTAAGTCAATGGTGGCGTCGTTGCGTTGGTATTCCGGCACAATGTTGGCAAAGGCGATCGCATCTCCACTCTTGGCCCTCACCACGGCAATCTCACAGTCGCGCAGGTAGTCATCGTCAAACCAGCCCAGAGAAAACTGCTTTTCAGCGCCCTGCATCTCTTCTAGCCATTCATTGCTGATGTCTCTCAGTTCGTGCAGGAGAGAGTCGGCAATGAGCGGTGGATAAAAGTCAACGCGATACCCAGCCTTGGTGAGCTTGTTCATAGAGGTGCGGAGATTTTTCCCTGGCTTGCCCTGCAGTGTGAAGGTTTTGAGATCAACAACGCCCTCTTCGCCAATTTTGAGGGTTTGGAACCCCAAGGACTGATAGATTTCTAGATCCTCCGGGACAGTTTGATAAAAGGTGGGGTACCAGTCGTTGCGATCGCAAAATTGCTGAAAGCCAAAAATCGCCTCACTGCGGTCCTGCGGCGGTCCGATGGGGTCACCGAGTGCGATCGCCCCCCGTCCTTTAGGCACATAGGCAATCACGCTCTGCCCCGAGGGGCTAAAGTAATAAAACTTGTCCGGCAGTAGCGCAAATCTTGCCAGTGATGAACAGCCGTATTCCGTCACAATCCGTTGGGCCTGCGCTCGATGCTCAGCGCTTTCTTCTGTACGCAAAAGTACAGGACGCAGCAGCATCCAGAGGGCATAGCCAAGGGTAATGATGCCGATAACGTAGATAGAGTCTGAAAAGAACCGACCGTAGCGAGTCGTCGCCTGAAGCCCTGCGTTATCTTCGGTGAAAAACATTGCCAGCGTTTGCACCACCGCTGCCCCCAGATCAAATTGTTTTGAATACTGACGATCCAGCAAGAAAAAGCCGATGGTGCCATAGGCCAAGGTAAAGGCTAATGCACTCAGCAACACCTTCACCCCCTGCAGCATCGAAGGGCGATCAGACTGGGCCGTAAACAGGGGCCGCAACAGCAGCAGTTGAATCAGCAGGACTCCAGCCAAGATCGCTTCTTCATAGTCCAAACCTTTTAAGAGGTGACTGACAATCGATAGACTCAGCAGCCCCACGGTGACCTGCCAAGCCAACCGTTTTCTGCGGAGTAAACTCGCCGCTAGAATCAGAAAGAAAAAACCAGTGACGGCAGTGAAAACATGACTGCCCTCCCGCACAGCAAAGGGATAGAGGGGCTTTAGCCAAGCCAGTCGTGCCGGAAAACTTGGTGTGATCGCAGACAGCGTATTGACGATACCAATCAAACCCGTCAAGATCGAGGCGCTCCACAGGCCCACTTTCATCCGATTGCTGCGCCGATTCGTGATTATCGTCATTTTTTACTCTATTTTTGATGTATGCGCAAGCGTCCCCTTGGCCTCGTCCTCATCGTAGGCTATAAGATCTTCACGGCAACGTTGTTCTCTCTGACAGCCGTCACGTTGTTATTCGCCGTAAAAAACTATGTGGGCCTAGAAACCTTCTCGGATGAGCTGGCGCTAACCGCAAAGCAGCAACTGATTCATTGGGGTGTTGAAAAGCTCCTCGGCTTCAAGCCCTCAACGCTACGCTTCGGGGGGATTGTCGCAGCAATTTATGCCGCAGTTTCTATCTTAGAAGCGGCGGGGCTGTGGCTACAAAAAGCTTGGGCAAAATGGCTGGTTTTAGCGCTGGTGGGCCTCAGTATCCCACCAGAGATATTTGAACTTGCGAAAGGATTTTCTGGGATTAAGGCGCTAGTGTTCCTGCTCAATGTTGCGATCTTCCTCTACTTTCTACAAGAGATATATCGATTCCATGCCCAGCATCGGCGGTCTCGCCTGAATCGCTAGGAGCTGTGCAGATATCTTCTCTGAATGAATATTTCATTGAGATAAAAGCAGACTGAAGAACCCTGTGTCAGCAATAATCATTGCTCATCATTAACCAGTTCATGAAAGATTTCCTCAGATTGCTCTGCTAAATTGGGATCTCCATAAAAACTCGCAATCAATGGACTTTGCTTAAAACGACTTAGGGGATCCGTTGCCTCGTAGAGTTTTCGGTAATAAGCATCGATGGCATCTGAAAGCGACGATGGAAAATCTCTGTCTGTTTTTTGCTAAATATATTCGAGTTTTCTTCTGTCTTCTTCACTGAGATGCGCCGCAGTGATTTCCATGAGAGGTCTCCCTTGATAGTAGAAACCTATTGTGGCAATAAAATAGACGATGTATTTCAATACTGTGTCAGCTTGAAGCTATGTCAAATCGAAAGCTCCCCTGATAACGTATCCTGATGAGCTTGTTCTACTCCGCCTCAGCCGAGTCATTCAGCCGAGGGGTAGAAAGCAGCATCTGTTCGAGGCGCTGGAGCTGCTGTTGTTGTCCCTGTAGCAGTTGCTTGAGTTCCACAATTTCATGCTCTCGCAAGAGATTCATTTTGTCATGGAGCAGTTCGATTTCTAGCTCTGCCTTCATATCGACTTCGCAGTCATGCCTCACCTCCAGTCGATCAATGGCAGACTGCCGATTCTGGCTCATCATAATAATCGGAGCTGCATAGGCGGCCTGAAATGACAGCATCAGGTTCAGCAAAATAAAGGGGTAAGGATCCCACTGTTTGATCACGGCAATCACGTTCAGCGTTACCCATAGGGCTAAGAGTACGCTTTGAATGATGATAAATCGCCAAGATCCCATGGTGGCAGCGACCTGATCGGCAACGCGATCGCCTAACGACAATCGGGGTTTGGGAGGATTTTGGGCCGGACTCCGCTCTCGCAGTTGCTGTAGAAGTTGATATTCCTCTTCACTGACTTGAGTTCGTCGAAGTTTGGTGTGGTTCATTGCTTGTCACCAAAGGCTAAGGTGATTTCATCGGTATCAAAAAATTGTAGATCTAGACTCGCGCAATGCTCTCTAAAGTAGGTACGAAGTCAGGATAAGAAATGGCGGCAGATTCAGCATGGTGAATGGTGGTGGTGCCGGTGGCGTTGAGGGCTGCGATCGCAAAACTCATCGCGATCCGATGATCGCCGTAGCTTTCCACTTCTGTACCTGTCAGCGGTTGACCGCCGACAATCTCTAGACCATCCGGGCGCTCGCTCACGTTGACGCCCATTTTTTGGAGTTGCGTTGCCATTGCCGTGATGCGATCGCTCTCTTTCACTCTCAGTTCCGCCGCATCTCGAATCACTGTCGTTCCCTTCGCAAACGCTGCTGCTACGGCTAAAACAGGAATCTCATCAATCAGTCGAGGAATAATCTCGCCCGCAATCGTGCAGCCCTGCAAAGCGCTGTGGCGAATGTGCAGATCAGCAACGGGTTCTCCGGCCACTGTTCGTTGATTCTCTAAAGAGAGATCAGCCCCCATCTGCTGCAGTACCTCTAGCACGCCGGTTCGAGTAGGATTGACGCCAACGTTCTCAATGATCAGATCAGAGCCAGGTACGATGGCCGCCGCCACGAGCCAAAAAGCAGCGGAGCTAATATCTCCCGGCACCACAACGGGCTGTCCGTGGAGCTGCGCTGGTCCTTTCACCACCACTCGGCAGGCTTCAGGATCAACGTCAACATCAGCGCCAAAGGCCCGAAACATCCGTTCAGAGTGGTCGCGAGACAGGTGAGGTTCAGTGATCACCGTTTCGCCTTCACACATTAGCCCTGCCAACATCACACAGGATTTAACCTGAGCCGAGGCGATGGGCGATTGATAGTGAATGGGCTGCAACTGCTGTCCTTGAATCGCGAGGGGCGCAAACTTACCGCCCTGACGGCCCCAAATTTTAGCCCCCATTTGTTCGAGGGGTTGAACGACTCTGCCCATAGGGCGAGATCGCAACGAGTCGTCTCCCGTCACCGTGAAAAAGCGATCCGGATGAGAGGCTAAAATCCCTAGCATTAGCCGCAGGGTCGTCCCTGAGTTGCCAGCATCTAAGACCGTCTCTGGTTCTTGAAGCTGTCCCAAGCCAATACCCTGGACAGTCACCAATTCTGTATTTAGCTCCGAAATTTGCGCCCCCATTGCCCGGAAACACGCCGCCGTACTGCGCGGATCTTCTCCCAGTAGCAAGCCCCTAATTTCTGTTGTTCCGGTTGCGAGTGCCCCCAACATCAAAGCCCGGTGAGAAATAGATTTATCTCCGGGAACCCTCACTGTCCCTTGCAGACAAATAGGAGTTGCGGCTTGAATCGTCCAGGTTGTAGAAGCTGGTTCGACATCGGAATGATGCAGTGTAAGAACAGAAGTGCTCATGTGTTAGGCAGGAGAGGGCATCCGTGATCGTACTTGGCTCTGTGGCTAGCAAGCAAGGATCAGAATTGAGTTAGCGCATCCATCTATAGGCTGGACAATATCAGCTTGGTGCCTGAAGGAGAAGCTGGACCGCCCGACGCACATAGGATGCCCAAGCCTCTGATTGAGGCGGAAATAGCAGCGCGTACAGCATAATGCCGCTCATCGTATCGAACACTAATAGTGGATCTAGATCCTGCGGTATCTCCTGTCGCTGCTTGGCTCGTTCCAAGACCGTTCTAAACGCTTCTCGCCGGGGCTGCAAATACTTCTCCCAATAGATTTCAGCGAATTTAGGATTGCTGGCAGCACTACTAATGATCAAGGCAATGGTTTGCCGCCCTAAAGGACTGAGCGTACTCTGGGCTGCATTCTCGATCAAGAGATCAATGTCATGTTCCAGATGTCCGGTATTCGGGATGGTGATCTCTTCTCGAATTCGCTCAATGGCATCAGCCACGAGTTCTTCTTTATTAGCATAGCGACGATAGATAGTGGTTTTGCCAACCCCAGCTCGGGATGCGATCGCATCCATGTTCATCGTCTCAAACCCGACTTCTCCCAAAAGCTCTACCGTTGCCTGCAGAATGGCCTGCTCTGCTTGAGGACTGCGAGGCCGACCCACTGTTTTTTTGCGGTTCTTTTGCATAGATGTTATCGTCATTTACGATACTGCTTCGTATCGCAATTAAGTTATGCGCCCCTCCTATACTGCTCCCGATAGTACCCAGACGCTGCGTGAAGGATTGACTGAATACTATGCTCTCAATCCTCACGTCACAAATCCACAAACTCAGCCGCCAGAGTTTGGAGCCATTCTCCGTGCCCATGATGTCGGACATGTCATCTATGGATGCGATACCGGCATGTATGACGAACTCAGGCTTTTACCACTGTTCTGGTGGACGAGTGAATGTACGTTTCGCGCCTATTTGGAGATGAAGAATTCACCTGCCGTGGATGTAATGTATGAAGATTTGATTCGAGAGAAAAGTATTGGCTGGCTATACGCCTCTATTCTCAAAGTGCTACCGCGTCTAATACCGACACTCCTTGTGATGTGGCTGAAAACTCGTCGGCGTCAAAGTCGCGTACCTTTTCTTCAGTTTGAGCCGTTACTGGATCAGTCTCTACTAAAGATTCGACAAACATTTGATCTATTGCCGTTGATGCGGTAAAAGCTAAGATAGCGAGGGTCTCTAATGGGTCTAGGGATGCTGGAATATAATGAATTCCTTAACCCAGTCCTTCTCATT
>JBAUJD010000583.1:0-4272 GCA_049683515.1 Thermosynechococcaceae cyanobacterium
TATCCTCTAGGGGCATCTTTTAATGCTCGGCAGGCTCCCCGTGAACATGGGGCATTGCTTGAACTCGTTAAAACTCGCTTTGACCCTGAGCAAATGCCGCTCATTGTGGGCGTGGGGGATACCGTTAATAGTCAGGTGCTCGAAGAAAATGGGCAGGTCGTGGTCAGACGAGGGGGAAGCGATCGCAACTTCTTAACCCTGATCCAAGATATCGGTCGTCAGTTTAAGACCGGTAATTTAACGGTCTATATCGACAGCAGCGCCGGAGAAGTGAAAAACCGCAAAGCGCTGAGAATGAGCAGCGGGAAGATGATTGAAGGCCCCTGCGATTCAAAAGATACAGAAGACCCACTCCAGCTCAATCTTGTCTTTCCAGGTGGGCATCGGCAGTATTGCCAGGTTTTTCAAGCCGCCGCTGCTCAAAGATCGACACCAAAAAGCGACTAACATCCCTACGGTGTTAATCGCTTCGCTGATATTTACAGCCTTATTCTTCGTCGGTAACAAGCTTGAGGCGAAGCTGTTTTCGCCCTAGTTTGATTTCAAACTCATCTCCGGTTTGTAGCCCCATCTTGGCAGTGTAGGCAGAGCCGATCAGCAACTGTCCGTTTTTATTGACCTTGACCCGATAGGATGCCTCTCTACCTCTGCGATCGCTCTTTTCTTCACTATCAAGTGAAATGCCCTTAGCTGCAAGAATCTCATTCATAAACTGACTGAGGTTAACCCGTGACTTACCGCCCCCAGTGGTTTCATAGCCACATTCCCGCGCCTTCTCTGTGCGAGAGAGATGATCAATTTCCTTGAGCTTTTTGAGTAATTCCTTGCCCTTTAGTGGTGTTGCCTCAGACGCTTGCTTCTTAGCCATTGAACAGAAATGCCCTTGAATGAATTGAGTTGAAAATGATTGTAGACTAAACCTTTAACTTGAGTAAGCCCCCTAACACTTTAGAGGTTATTTCGAGCAAATTGCGAGTCTTTACCCATTAGCTTGATAGATGTAAAAGGCGTGATCGCACTTCTCTATCTTTTCATTATTATTCATAATCTATAAAAAAGAAGCCCTAGGGGCTTCTTTTTTATACCAAGATATTCCAGAAATCTTGCCTGTCGTCAGCATTAGCTCTGCGTTTCAGAGGCCGGTAGATTGCTGCTGTCGATCCCTTCTATCCCTCTGACAGGGGCGGTCCAAAAGGTTGTATCTGCACTAGGCGAAGGCGAAAAAGCGGGTCGTTCAATGGCAAAAGACTCGGGCCGATTCGGTAGATTTTTGATGTCACGCAGAGCATCATCAATCGCTTCATAGGGCGTCTGACCGATTCGATCAAGGGCGACTTTGCCCTCTGGATCAATCACCAGGAATTGAGGCACGATGGACCCGTTGTAGTAATAGGCCGCTTCTTGGGGCGTGTAGGTTTGATCTACCGGAATAGAGTCAACGCTGATGGGCATAAAGTTGACATTTTGGCGATAAAAGGCCTGTAGCTGTGAGATCACTAGGGAGTTATCTTTGCACTCAGCACTGTCATCGGTGTAAAACATCAACACCGTAGGACGCTCTCTTTGCATTGATTCAACCAGACTGGTTCTCGGCGGAACTAAGGAGCCATTGCTCGCGTAAAGGACAAAAATATTGCCATCAAAGTGATCATCTGATATCCCTGCATGGGCCGGAGATGTTCCGAGAAGACTAACGCAAAGCAGCAGAACAAAGAACTGAGCCGCAATGCGAGTGATCCAATGATGGCCGTGTCCACGAGGACCAAAACGAAATGATGCAACAGTCATAGCAGAGTGCACAGAAATTGACATTGCCTATTTTGCCTTATTTCTTGAGGGCTTGCTATGAAGAATAAGGCCATGAGTAGCGGTTATTAAGATTACTGGGCTAGCATGGATGGCTAGTGGCGCGGGCATTGTTCTCCCTTCATGTCCCTATCTTTCGGGGCACTCTAAACGTTACAATTCATGACATACTCAGCCGACAGGCGCTGATATTTATGTACGACGATATTCCAGAGGCCTTTAGGCAACCTAGCTCCGAATCGCCCACGCCACGGCCCCAACCATTGTTATGGGTCGGCAGCGGCATTGGGGTGGTTGCGGTGGTATGGGGGGGGTGGTTTGCCCTCAGCGCATTCAACCCGACCCCTTCTGAGAGTGCATCTGAGTCTGCGCCGGCGGCTGTTCCTTCTGCAGAACCTCAATCACCCGATACTATTCTTGGGCATTTCAAATATGCTGAAGCCTCTCCTGTCAATCTCAAAGCCATCTCGGCAGATGGTCGCCTCAAGCTACAGACCTCTGCGGCAGAGTCCTATCAACGCATGGCGGCTGCGGCCCGTACTGCTGGCGTAAGCCTGCAGCCATTGTCGGCCTTTCGGACCATCAAAGAGCAAGAATTCCTCTTTTTTAAAGTGAAGGAGCAGCGTGCCCAGGACACCGCTAAGCGAGCGGATGTCAGTGCACCGCCACAGCATAGCGAGCACCACACGGGCTATGCCATTGATGTCGGCGATGGGTCTCAGCCCAAGACCAATCTGAGTGAATCCTTTGATCAAACCCGTACGTTTAAGTGGCTAGAGGCCAATGCCCCTCGCTTTAGTTTTGAGCTATCTTTCCCGAAGGGGAATGCTCAGGGGGTCAGCTATGAGCCTTGGCACTGGCGGTATGTTGGCGACCAAGCCAGTCTTGAAACCTTCTATAGTGCGCGCCAGCTCAAGCCTACGCAGGAGTTTCCGTGAATAAAGATGTTGGTTTGAATGCGATCGCATTCGGGGTCGCTCTCCTCAGTTTCTCCGTCCTGGTTGGCCCATTCCTCAATCTGCCACCGGCACTACCGGCCGCGATTACCCTGGGTTGTCTAATTTTATTTGCCGTCGATACCTTTGGCTTTAATAGCCTTGGGAGTCGATTGCTACTCGATGGCTTGGCCCAGCTCTCGCCTACCCATCGTCAGCGCATCATTCACCATGAAGCCGGTCATTTCCTGGTGGCTCAGCTTTTAGAGATTCCAGTGACAGGGTATACCCTTAGTGCCTGGGAAGCCTTCCGTCAGGGATATTTAGGCGAAGGGGGTGTTCGAGTGGAGACCCCTGAGTTCAAAACGTCAATTACCGCCTCAAAATTAGAGCGGTACTGTGCCATCTGGATGGCCGGTGGCGTTGCCGAATCACTGGTTTACTCCAGTGTCGAAGGCGGCGCTGGAGACTTAAAAACCCTACGAACGGTTCTCAAGTGCCTAGAGGTTAAAGATGCCACTTTAAAAGAGCGCCTAGCAGGCCGACGTGCCCAGCAGTTGCTGCAAGACCACTGGGAAACCTATGAAGCGCTTGCTGCAGCCATGGCAAACCGAACACCTGTGGTAGACTGCTGCCAGATCATTGAGCAACAGGCACAGCTATCTCTGTGACGGATATCACCGTTGAATCGTGTTCAGGTAACTACAATTTCGGTGAGTGACGTCAGTGCCATAATCTGACGCCATCTGACGTTTTTTGTAGAGATAGCGACGCCAGCTATCTCGTTTTACGCCATGCTTAAGTCTTCACCCCTCCTTGTTGCTCAGCTTTCTGATTTGCATCTGTTTTCGACACCAGAGCAGACGCTGCTCGGTCTGAAGACGATGGCCTCTTTTGAAGCAATTCTTGCGGCCTTCACTAAACTGCCAACCCGACCCGATCTGATCCTTTTGACGGGTGATCTAGCCCAGGATGAATCCCCTGCGGCTTATCAACAGATTGTTCAACACCTGGCTCCCCTTAACATTCCGACCTATTGGTTACCGGGTAATCATGACCATCAGCCCAGTATGGCAAAGCTTTTAGGCCAATCTCCCCTGTGTTCTGACAAGATATTTCAGGCCGGAGGGTGGCAGTTTCTACTCCTCGATTCAACGGTTCCGCAACAGGTATATGGAGCCTTCTCACAGGATGATTTGGCACAGCTTGATCGTCAGTTACAGACCCACACCGATCCCACCGTGATCGCGCTGCACCATCCGCCGATTAGCATTGATTCAGCTTGGTTAGACAATCTGGGCCTCCAAAATGCAGCAGACTTCTTGGCTGTGGTTGAGCGCTATCCCCACGTCAAGCTTGCTCTCTTTGGACATATTCATCAGCAGGTTGAACAGCATCGACAGGGCGTTGCGTACTTGAGCACTCCTTCAACTTGTGTACAGTTCGCGCCGTACCAGAACACGTTTGCATTAGATGAAACCCAGCCCGGTTTCCGGCTTCTGCGACTTTATGATGACGGCACCTTTACAAC
>JBAUJD010000584.1:0-9191 GCA_049683515.1 Thermosynechococcaceae cyanobacterium
GGGAAAAATTTAGTGTGATTTTGATAGCTTAAAGACTTGAAAATCTAGATTCCTAAAAGCCATGCTGTGTATAGATCCTGGAACCATCTTGCGCCTTTTTACACGTATCTCGGCATGACCTCACTTCATTTCAATCGAAAGGTCATTCGAGAGTGCAAGCAGAATTATGCGAATGATAAGGACCAAAATGGCTGGTACACCTGCCCCATCTTTCAGTTGCCGATGCCTCGAAAATAAATGCTTCCCCTCCTCTAGATAGGGTGCTAGCACCCTATCTAGAGGAGGGATGGAGTGCAATACGCCTCAATCCATAGCGATGCCGTAGTGGGTTTCGATGCTTTCTTCCCAAGGGTCTTGATCTGGATCTAGCTCCCACAGGTGCGGGTGTAGGGTTTGATTCACCAGTGTCTGCGCTTCTTCGGGGGGCATAGACAGCAGCTTCCTTCTGGCCGCGATCTTCTCGACAGCCAGCTCTTCAGAGGTGCAATCTGAAAAGCGGAGCGGTTTGGGCTGCGATGGAGAGGATTCGCTGGAAGTCATAACAGTCACCAAGATCAAACATTAATTCTTTATCACAAGAAATATATTTTGTAAATCTACTTGCAATACTTGTTACACTCTGTTACATTATTGATATAAAGCGTTACAAAAGGAAATTGATTATGACTACTGCTACTGCTCAAAACTATTCTGTGCCTAATGGTCTTATCCCCGCTGAGGCGGCTGCTCGTCTCAAGCGCTCAATGGGTTTCCCTCAGCCTCGTTTCTTCGGCGGTACGGTTGACCAAGAGGGTCTAGCTAACACCTATGCCGTTAGCCCCAAGCGCTCGGTTGCTGAAAAGACGCCTGCGAAGACTCGACTATGGCAAGCTGTTGCCTTCGCGGCTGTGACCTGGATTCCTGTTGCGGTTGCCATTCTCGTTAGCTAATCTCTTTTGATTTTGGCTTGAGAAGGACGCTATGGCCCACGTAGGGCTATAACGTAACGCGACTGAATCTGACTTTAGATTTAGAAAGCTCCCCCTAGATGTACGGCTGTATGTCTAGGGGGTTCCTCTATGGAGGGAGATGCATTCTGTCATGGGTTTGATAAAGCTGAGGTTAATGTTTTCTTTACTGATGGAGAAAAATGGTAGGAGTGAATAAACAGTTCTGGCTCCATCCAGAATGTTCTATTTTATAGACGGCCCACAACCTCACACCTTGGGTCGTTTTTCATGGACTGTTATTTGACCGAGGAGGATTAAGGGATGGCGACTGCTGCCGATGTTCAGATCACCTGCAAGATCTCTGAGATGCCGAAGTCCAAAACGATCAATGGCATGGTGGTGTTTACCTTAATGGAAAACAATCAAACCATCACGGTCAAGGTTAAACCCAAGCAATTCAAGCAGTTCACGGATCATCAGTTTGAGTACTGGGGCGCAGCCGTCAGAGGCAAGCTAGGGCCAGTGACGCCCACGGGAATTGAATTACTCAATCCTGGCATCCAGATCTTTGAACAGAAACCCAATGGCTCCCAGCCCCAAGCCTCCAGTCAGACCACTGCCAAAAAGAAGCTCACGGATGGGATCCATTTTGGCTAAGCCGGAATTTAATCGGGTTCATCTCTTTCAACATCCGCAGCGGGAAAGCAAAGGCTAGCTCGGTCCACGGTTGCCAGTCCCCTTGTTCGGGGTCAGTACAGACGCACATCTGACCGTCCATGAGCATCGATGCCGTCACAATCCGTTTTTCTCTGGCGAGATCAAACCATTCGTTGAAGCCATCAGGAATCAGTTCAAGCACAGCATCAATGGGGTTGGGGATCCATCGCTCTTGAATCGCTTTTACCAGTAGTCCAGCGGGGCGTTTGGCTTTACCTGCTTTTTTCTGTTGGCGCACCACCGCCAGGGCATCGAGCACAATTTCAAGGGAAACCGACATCACGGCCCGTTTGATGTTTTGGTTCATCGGCATGGGGGCGATCACCGCTTCGACTTCGGCTTGGAGCTGAGGGTCTATTTTTATTTCTTCGGAGGAAAGCGGTACGTCCTGAGAATTGAGACTTGTTGGGGAAGCTGTTCTTAATATTTCTTTATTTTCATCTTGATTTTCTTTTTCCAGGTTTTCCAGATTGGGAGGTTGGGGAGAGAGGGTAACTTCTTCCTTATCAATTCTTGAATTTAAAACAGGGTGGAGTGAGGAGGATGTGTCTGTTGTTTCTCTACTCTCTCTATAAGAGGGTACGGCGGGGCAAGGCTTTGAACCCTCTGTTTCGGACATTTCTGTCACGGCTTGGACTTTTTGATCCTGCTTTTGGACATTTTCATCCTGACCGGGATGAAGGCAGATCAGCTTAAATATGCGCGCGGTGTACCGGTAAACAATGTTGACGAGGCCCACATCGATCAGCTCCTGCAGGGCGCGTTGAATATGGCGGATGCTATAGGCCCGATGACGGTGCTGGCTCGACCATTGGGCAAAGGCTTCTAAGATCAGCTCCTGCTGGGTTCCAGCGGGTATCTTACGCAGTAGAAAGCGGTGTAGCTGACCGGCACAGGGGGTTAACGCGAGGGCGATCGCGTCATGCATGGCGGTGATACGGGCAAAGGCGGTTGTCATTACTCTCTCTCCTATCGATTACATGGAGCGAGTTCGATAGGTGACGTTCAGATCTATGAGGCGAATGCTTGCCAGTTAAGGCTAGGCACTCTAAAATAGACAAACGACACTATTGGGTCCCTAACTTCTTGCCGGTCAAAGCTTTCGGTTAGATCCCGCGAATACTCGCTAAAGAACTTTGTTTTTTTGCCCCGATGACCTGGCTATTTCCGTAGCTGGGTTTTTTGGGGTCTGGGGGGTTTAGACCATTCATCCTCCAAACAAATCAAGCCATAAGGCTTAATAACCTATACTACGCTTCTATCTGGGTTTAGAAAACACCCAGCCATAACTGTTCATGGGGCATTCCCTTTTACTAGCCGCGTCCCTCCCATACCTACTGAACTGATGAAGTATAGGGGTGACCCTCAAAACAGGAAAAATCAGGGCAAAAACGCCGCTTTTTAGATACATAACTTCATATTTATAATGAGAGAAAATCTCTAGAACCCTTATCAGATAGGGTTGACGCGGTGAGCTAGAGCTGACAGACTCTCTCTAGGGCAGAACCAGCAGCCAAGGATAGGCATGACAGATGAACGGGCCGATTATGACTCTCCCTGGAAGCAGTCGATAGAAGACTATTTCAGCGATTTCCTGCTGTTCTTCTTTCCTGACATTCACGCTGATGTCGATTGGGCGCGGGGCTATGAGTTCCTCGATCAGGAGCTACAGAAGATTGTCCGCGATGCTGAGCTGGGGAAGCGCTTTGCTGACAAGCTAATCAAGGTCTGGCGGGTCAGTGGGGCTGAAGTCTTCGTCTTGATCCACCTCGAAATTCAGGGTCAACCGGATCCCAATTTTGAAGAGCGGATGTTTGTCTACAACTACCGAATCCGCGATCGCTATAAAAAGCAGGTTGCTAGTTTGGCGGTTTTAGCCGATGAACGGCTCAGTTGGCGACCGACTGAATATCGCTCTGTCGTTTGGAGCACGAGCACAATATTCCAATTTTCTTCGGTCAAGTTGCTAGACTATGGGCAGCGATGGCAGGCGTTAGAGGATGACTCTAATCCTTTTGCCACTGTGGTAATGGCCCATCTCAAGGCCCAGGAGACAAAGGGAAACCAGTCTCTGAGAAAGGAGTGGAAGCTGAGGCTCACTCGAAGGCTCTACGAGAAAGGGTATGAGCGCCAGGATGTTCTGAATCTATTTCTGTTCATCGATTGGCTGATCTCTTTGCCGGAGGATTTACAGACTAGCTTTCGACAAGATTTAGAGCGCTATGAAAGGGAGAAACAGATGCCTTACGTCACAAGTATTGAAAGAATGGCTAAGGAAGAAGGGCGTCAAGAAGGGCGTCAAGAAGGGCGTCAAGAGGGGCGACAAGAAGGTCTATTAGAAGGGATTTTAGAATCTATTGAACTAGGACTTGAACTAAGGTTCGGACAGGAAGGGTTAAAGCTACTCCCTGAAATCAAGCAGATTAGGCGTCTAGAGGATCTGAGAAGGGTTCAAGAAGGCATCAAACAAGTGGCAACCCTCCAAGAATTACGCTCTGTCTACCAGAGCAATACCTGACATTCTCTACTGGGATAAACCAACGTAGGTGAAATGAAGAAGCAAATACCTTACGTCACCAGTATCGAAAGAAGGGCTATCAAACAGGGCTTGATCGAAGGAATTGAGCTTGGCTTAGAACTCAAGTTCGGCAGTAAAGGTCTTGAACTATTGCCTGAAATTTCAAAGATAGAGAATATCGACACTCTAAAGAGCGTGCGAGAGGCATTGAAACAAGTAAGCAGTACTGCAGAATTGCGTTCCACCTATCAAACCAACAATTAACAAGATCGCCAAAGCATGACAGTAAATGATTAGTGCAGCAAATACAGATTTACAGAAATCATTATTTCCGCAAATCTGTATTTGCAAGGTCAAAATTAGCCATAAGTCTCTTCAAGCAGCTCGCGCAGCGTATCAACCATAGTTCGGCCTTCAGACACAGCATGACTCTTGATGGCCCGATGCAGCGTTTCAGGAATATCTAGAGTCAGGCGTTTCATCTTCTTTGATACCCCTTGAGGTAAATCAGACGCTTGATTAGTAGGCTGCTGCACACTGCTAGATCTGGTTTCAACCCACTCATCAACACTGGCTGCTGCAGATTTTGGCTTCGTACCAAAACTCACTTTCTTAGCTGACATTTCCAACCTCCAAGATCTCTTGAGTGAGATTCAGAATTTCCTTAGCTGCCTGTCCTTTTGAGTCAGTCTCCATTACAGTCTGACCCGCAGCAGCAGATTCAGCGAAAGGTACCCGCTGACATATCTGTGACCTCAAAACATCTACTTCATAGCCGGATAGAGCCTCAACAACATCACGACCAATTGCAGTATTTACGATTTTACGATTAATTACAAATACAGATTTAAGTTTTTCCTTAAATACAGAAGCTTCTTTGAATAAATCAATGACTTCCTTTGCAGCCCAAACATCATAAGGAGAGGGCTGCACAGGAATCAGTACTAGATCAGATGCTGCTATAGCTGATCTAGCGAGTTCACTTACGCGCGGCGGACCATCAATGACAACATGATCGTAATTTTTTGCCATTGCTGGTAGATCTCGATGAATAGTAGGACGATCTAGTCCTACAACTGAAAAAGGAGGTTCATCATCTCTTGCAGCAGCCCAATCACGGGCTGACCCTTGGGGATCTGCATCGACTAGCAATACCTGATTTCCCTGAAGGGCCAAAGCATGACTAATGTGGATCGCAAGAGTCGTTTTTCCAACTCCGCCTTTCTGATTCTGGACGCTGATGATCATCTCTGTATTTACGTATTTCTGTAAATACAGATTACCGCATTCACAGAAACACGTAAATACAGTTTCACAGAGATACAGAAGTTTATCGGCAGGTAGACATATTAGTTAATATCCCCCTCATCATTCTCAACAACCCCCCCTTATTCTCATTAGCCATCCCCTTCCATATAAGATCAACGCAACCATAGGCATTAGACCGTACTATGTAATGAAATACAGTTTTATTACATGATGGATTGGGAAATTAAGGTGCCTGATGTGAAGGCGGCTCGGAAGCAAAATGGAAGCGGTAAGGCGAGGGTGCTCTCTGCTGATGAGGCAAGGGAGCTTTTTGAAGGGGGGTTTATAAGAGATCGCGATCGCGCTTTGTTCGGAATCTGCTATTTCTGTGGGTGCCGCATTGGGGAGGCGCTGCAGCTTAAAAGGGAAAATGTTGATCTCAAGTTGGGGGTGATTACGTTTCCAAAGGGGATTACGAAGGGGAAGGTACAAACACGGCAATTGGAGGTTGTGCCGACGTTGTTGCAGTTGCTGGAATGGTATGAGGATATGCCTTTGAAGGGGTATATATTCCCGGCTCATGCGAAGGCGGTGAAGTATGGGTACCTATCAACGGTGCAGGCACATCGGATTTTGAGATCGGCTTGTGACAGGGTGTGGCTGGAGGGGGTGAGTACTCATTCTTTTAGGAGAAGCTATATCACGGGGCTGTGGAAACAGCAGATGAGTCCTTGGAAGATTAAACAGTTCTCTGGACATAAGTCGATGGCGTCGCTGATGGAGTACTTGGAAGCCTAACCATATATGTTTCAGACTATTACTGCAGGCTCCAAGAGGGATTCAGGTAAAACCGTAACTTTCTGTTTAAATGCCCCCGCTGGTCCATTATATCTCATTATCAATATTGAGATAAGTCGAGATCTCTCTTACTAGCCATTTGCGCTCTTGTTCTGATAAAAATAATCCAAAATAATGCTTCAAGTCTCCATCAGAAATCACACACCGACTACTATTGGGGGGGCCTATCTCTGCTTTTCTTGAATCAGCTTCATAACTAAGTGCAATCTCACTTATATTTGGAGTCTTTCCTGATACAGAGTCTGACAGAAAAAAGAGTGACCACTTGAGCTGAAAATCATCTTTTTTTATATTAAGTGATGTAAAACCAAATGCGCCGAAGAATGTTCTCAGGATGACAATAAGACCTACCCATGCTGCAGGTAAAGAGCAAAAGCACCGAACAAGAATTTCTCTATATCCAGATGAGACATCTTGCATGCCAAGATCACCGAATAAAACAAAATATGCAAACGAAAGAAGTGCTAAAGCAGGAACTACCGCAAGGATATCCGTTTTTCTACGATTATTTGAGGGCATAATTACTAATATGTTATCAGCCTTAATGTCAAAACTAATTTTACTTCCATTTGGCTTGGTGCAAAGGTCATTTCTAAAGTTATTGACAACTTCTGGGTTATATAATCCAGCTAAAGCTTGCTTTGCGGACTGAAATCTCCTTTCGGGCATTGGCTCAAGTAATATATCGAGCCAAGCAGCAAACTCATTCGATACATCGATAAACTGTCTAAAAAGAACCTTAAAGCTTCGATGAGGAAACTCAGAAGGAGACATATTAGCAAGTAAACTGAGAGCTGTTGCACCAACGCTATAGAGATCAGAGACAATGCTAGACTGACCTAAAAACTGTTCGGGTGCTATGAAACCATAAGTTCCAACAAATGTACTTCCCTCAGATAGGAATTTAGTTTCTATTCTGACACTTCCAAAGTCAACCAAAAATATGCTTTTATCATTACATATTATTATATTTCCTGGCTTTATATCTCGGTGTATAACTGGAGGTTCTTGGTTGTGAAGGTAATCAAGAGTATCTAATAACTTCCCTATAATCTCTATCGCCTCATCTTCATCAAACCGGCTTCCTGTAGAAAGAATTTGTTCTGCTGATGTACCTTTCACTAAATCTTGAACAAGGCAGAAATAATAGTCAGACAATGAATCAATGGTAAAATAATCTACATATTTTGGTATTGAAGGATGACTCAATTTTGAAAGTACTTTTGCTTCGCGCTGAAAAAGTTCAATTTCTTTCCAGTTATCTGCTTCATGTATAGACAAGAATTTTATAGCCACTCTTAAATTATTCTTTAGATTTATCGCTTCATAAACATGCCCACTGCTACCCTTACCCAATAGTTTTACTATTACATATTGATTATTAAGTACGTTCCCTGGTTTATGTATCATAGAGTTTAATTAGGCCACGAATGTCATCTCAGAGTTCGCTACAGAAATACTTCGAATATTTTTGACTGCAATAATAAATATCCTCCTTTCGTCAACAGAAGAATTCGCTGTGAAAATATAATGAATCAGCTTCAGCTTATGAAAATCGATTATCTCAGGCTTAACATCAAACTTTCTTTTCTTGTTTTTCCTTTTCAAATACTTGATTGCTTCTATTCTGTTCGGTTGAGATGAGTTGAATTTTATTGATACTGTTTGATCTAAAAAACCAATTAATTTATAAGGATATGGAATATACAGCTTTCTTTCGGTTACAGAAGTGTCGATAATTGAATAGTATTCCGGAGTAAAGTATTTTGACTTGAACTCTTCTCTTCTCACTCTCAAAACATTTATCTCTCTCCCTGTTAGCCTGAGAGTAGAGGGTTTAGAAATATTTATATCTGAGATAAAACTCCTGATTTTCTTTGAAACTACTCTGTATTCTTGATTGCTGCAATTCGTGAATGGAAAGTTAGATAATTTTTTTGAAATCCTTGACGGCCTGGATGCATTATATCCTGCTTTTAGTAAGTTAAGATATATAATCAGAAAATAGATTGGCACTGATAAAATACAAAGTAGAGATAATATTTTAATTATTTTAATAGTCAAAAAAGCAATAATAAAAGTTGATAAAATCATTTTTAAATATCCTTATTTGATTACTAGATATGTTGGCAATTTACAAGTAGGTGGGCGGAAATAAATTCAAAATAGATGGAGGTTGTATCGAATCCTTTAACTCATACTCAACAAGGGTTTAGAGGTTTCAATCCGTCTTAAAAATAATTGAGTCTTCCTACTTATCGGCTATTCAGAAAAGTGATTTTCAGGTATTATTCCGAATATTTTTTGTCAATTTAGATTGTTTATTAGCTTAAAACAATGGAAGAGAAATACCAACAAATCCTCCTAAGCTGGCGACTCCCGTATATTGGTCTCCCAAATCAGAAAGGTACCCTTTGCCAAAGCCAATTGTGAAGCCGCTCCCTGTGTACTCACTTGCCGTAATATTCCCGCTAACATATTCTCCAAAGAATGTATGTCTCCCGACACCTACAAACTGCGGAGAAAAGAGAGTAACGTCTTGTTTTCCAATATCAAAACTAACTTTTTGCCCAGTATTATCAATTTCAATTCCGCCACCTAGCAATAGCCATTGACCTTGAAAGCTATACACTCCTTGGTCTCCAAAAACCTTCTGAGAGGCTGCATTCAAATACTGAAGCTTGAATGTACTTAATGAGCCGAAACTTGGAAGGCCAGAGAAACCAGAAGAGGCCGATCCCTCTGCTAGTATTTCGCCATCCCAGGTACAATGGCACTGACTTAAGAAGGTAGGAAAGGGCTATAAGGCTTGATAGCTATAGAATCAAGACCTTACATACCTTAGATATTCTATCTTCCACTATGTCTCAGCCAGCCGAGATTCTCAAGCACCAGTTTTCCAAAAGCCTGGGTTTGCCCTG
>JBAUJD010000585.1:0-1591 GCA_049683515.1 Thermosynechococcaceae cyanobacterium
TCTGAATAGGCAGACGAAAGGTAATAGGCACTAAACAAACAGGTATTGAGCGCCAGCCAGATCGCAGTAAGTCGAACCAGAACATGCCTGATTTCAGGCGCGGCGATGGCTTTTCGTAACGCTTCAAAGCCAACCACCGACAGCACAATGATGGGCAGCAATAGGCCATTGGCGCGATTGACGTTCAGTGGAACCATAAAAAATAGCGGTAGCCCCGCCCATAACCACAGCCCGAATAAATTGGTTGACTCTGCTTTCGGCTGGCGGCTAACTTGAGCCAGCCCCACCCCCAGCAGCGGAAACGCAATAATGCCCAGCGGCAGGAAATATTGGGGTGAATTCCAAATCAAATCATCGCCAAATCCATTGAGAAGCAGATGGATATTCGGGACCAAGCGCTCTAAAAAGCTAGCGTCAATCTGCTCCCCTCGCTGGGCGTTCAGCATCGGAATACTGAAGGACAACCTCTGCTCAAAGCCTAATGGGTGATGGAGAACATTGTTTTTTAGAATGAACAGCAGAAATGGAAGTGCCAGCAAGAGAAACAGACCCAACGCACCACTCCACAGCCATTTATGGCGTAGGATTTTCTGTCGATAAGTCACACCGATGAGCAGCAGCAAGGGAGGCACCAGCAACAGGGACGTACCGTAGGCATAGAAACAAATGGCCCAAGGTACCAAGGCAAAAACCATCCAGGCTTTGGGGTGGGGGGATTTGAAGGCGAGATGAACCGTGTAAATGCCGAGCAGTAAGAAAAACGGCAGTAAATTACTCTCTAGCCCCCAGCGAGACATCATCACATGCCAGGGCAGTACCGCCAGCAGTAGGGTCGAGAGCGTCGCAATTCTACGATTAAAGACGGACCGCACACAGAGATAGAGTAGCGGCAGCGTCAAAATACCGAAGACCAGATTAACCAGTCGGGTGGTAAAAAGATTCAGTCCCCACAGCCAAATCGCCGGTATAGACAGATAGGAATACAGAACATTTTGCCCAGATCCCCAACTCGGAAAGTAGATCGGCCAAGGGTTTCCCCATCGATCTTGGCCGGTGAGCAGTAGCGAATACGCTTCGTAGGCGGCAGAGGCTTCATCTTGATTCAATCCAGGGGGTATGTGCGGGAAGAACAAGACCCGCAGCAAGATTCCTAGCCCAATGATGAGCAGGAGCATGGAGTCGCTGGCCCTGTTTCGTGCAGGCTTAGGAATTGGATTAGCCAATCAGAGAGGGTCGAGTCACTAGCCTTTCAGCGCTTTCTTGAAATTTTGCCGATAGGACTTGCTCGTTAACAGTGCAGGCCACAACAAGGTAAGCACCACTCGATTTTGGCTAAAGTTCGTGCGATTGAAGCCTGTCCAGAATTTCCAGCCGCCGCCCATGTACATCACAAGCAGTAACAGTCCAACTAAACCACCCATGAGTTAAACGCTCCATTTGCTTAAGAACAATGCCGTATAGCCCCAGTTTAGATGATGGCTGTGGCCCTATAGCCATACTATTGTGAAGGGCCATAAGGACAGGGTAAAATGCACCGCGATTCGATCTTCTATAAGCTGTTTCAACAATCGCCCACATTGCTGTTTGAGCT
>JBAUJD010000586.1:0-5604 GCA_049683515.1 Thermosynechococcaceae cyanobacterium
GTACACATCATGGGTCTTGAAGATCGCGCCAAAGCAACCGCAAAAAACATTGAGGGCAAAGCTCAAGAAGCTCTCGGTAAGGTCACAGGCGATAAAGGTGATCAAGCTGCTGGTAAAGCAAAGCAAGCTGAATCCTCTGTCCGACATGCTGGTGAAGATGTCAAAGATGGCGTTAAAGATGCCATTGATTAAGGTCCAAGTCTTTGAAGAATTAGAGAGGGCTTCACGCCCTCTGCTCTAGACTTTGATTAAAAAACCGTGCAGGCAAACACATTAGCCTGCACGGTTTTTCTATGGAATTATGTCTCTAGACTTATTCTCTAGCCCGTATTACGCATCCCTGCCGCGATACCGTTAATGGTCAACAACGCACCCCGCAGTAGCTCACCCTTGCTGTATTGCGATCGCACCCCAGTCCCGTCCGCGTTTAAGCTCTGGTGCGTTCGCAAACGTTTCAACAACGACACCTGCAAAAAGCCGAGGGGAACGATGGTGCCGTTTCGGAGTTGAACAGAACGCTTCAGGCTCAGATCGCCGTCTAAAAGCTGCTTTCGGCCAGTAATCATCAGAATCAGCTTTCGAGTCAGATGATACTCATCAGAAATCTGCTGATAGACCGTTTCAAATCGTTCGAGATCGTCGGGGTTAGATAGCTCATTCACATAATGTCGCGCAATCTGGAGATCGACCTTAGAGAGGGTCATTTCTACCTTTGACACCACCATCTTAAAGAAGGGCCACTTGGCATAGAAGAACTGCAGCAAGCTCAAATGCTCTGCCGAGCGTTCCGTCAAAAACTCATCGAGCGCTGTCCCAACACCGTACCAAGCTGGAACCAGAAACCGGCTCTGGGTCCAGCTAAACACCCAGGGAATCGCTCGCAAGCTGTCCAGGGTATTACCCTTGCGGCGGCGGCTGGGGCGTGAGCTGATCTGAAGCTGGCTGATCTCTTGGATCGGGGTGACTTGGTAAAAGAAATCAACAAAGTCTTCCTGTTCATAGATCAAAGAACGATATTTTTGACGAGATCGCGCCGCTAAGTCCTCCATAATCTCGTGCCAAGGCTCGATGTCGTCAATGGTAGACCGCAGTAAGCTCGCTTGAATCACTGCTGTTGTAATAGTTTCGAGGTTATAGAGCGCCAGCTCTGGTAAAGAATATTTTGAAGAAACGACTTCCCCCTGCTCGGTAATTTTGATGCGTCCGCCAATGGTCTGTCCGGGTTGAGCTAAAATGGCTTCGTAAGCGGGGCCGCCGCCTCGACCTACCGAGCCACCGCGACCGTGAAAAATACGCAGCTCTACGCCGTAAGGGGCGGCTGTTTTCTGCAGTGCCTGCTGAGCTTTATAGATTTCCCAGTTGCTGCTCAAAAAGCCCGAATCTTTATTGCTGTCTGAATAGCCCAGCATCACTTCCTGCAGGGCAATCGGCGCAGATTCTTCTTCGTTATCATCAGGTTCAGGTCGCTGATCTGCGTTGAGATAGGTTCGGTAGAGCGGCAGCTCAAACAGATCTGTCATCACCTGCGGCGCACGCTTCAGGTCATCAACGGTTTCAAAGAGGGGCACCACATGCAGCGTCCCCCGATGGGTCGCAGGATCATACAGACCGGTCTCTTTGGCAAACAGCAACACCTCCAGCAGGTCACTCACCTCGTGGCTCATGCTGATAATATAGGTGCGGCAGATATCGGGACCAAATTCTTCTTGGAGCCGCCGCAGCATTCTAAAGGTGTTGATAATCTCGATTGTTTTTTCAGAAAAGGGCAGCTCTGAAGGAATCAGGGGTCTGCGGGTTTGCAATTCTTGGGTGAGCCAAACCGTCCGCTCTGCCTCTGAGAGCTGATTATAGGGCTTTGGTAATATCTGCAGGTAGTCTGCAATTTCGGTGATCGCATCAGAGTGACAGGAACTCTCTTGCCGAATATCAAGCTGGGTCAAGTTGAAGCCATAGATATCAACCTGACAGATCAAATCCTCTAGCTCACGGCAGTTGAGGCCCGTTCCTTGCAGGTTGTTCTCGATCACCGCCAGCTCCGCCAGAAAATCTGCCGCCGTTGTGTAGTACTGTGGCTCCTGAATCGATGGGTTGAGGTTGGCTGAGAATAAATCGCTCTGGGTCTGTTGCCGATTGCGATCGCGAGTATTTTTCAACCGCTCCAAAATATAAGATAGCTTGAGGCGATAGGGTTCTTGGCGAAAGCGAATGGCAAGCTGATCGTAAATATCAGGCATCAGCAACTGATCTTGCTCTAAAGAATCGAGCAAATCGGGGCGAACGTCACACCAGTGCATCGACAAACTGAGCAAATCAATGAGCTTGGTGACGGCACTAATATACTTTTCTAGAACTAAATCTCGCTGGTAACAGGCCGTTCGCCACGTAATCTCAGGGGTAACCGAGGGATTGCCATCGCGATCAGAGCCAACCCAAGAGCCAAACTTACAGAAATTGTAGTGAGGGGGCTTTAGGTGTGGAAAGGCCTCCTGTAAATTTTGAGTCAGACGGCGATAAAGCTGCGGAATGGCATCAAATAGCACTTGATTGAAGTAGTACAGCCCGTTTTCCACTTCATCTAAAACTTCAGGCTTAAATTGGTGCAGTTCATCGGTGCGCCACCAGAATCGAATTTCTTCCATGAGCTGAGACCGAGTTGCCTCTAGCTCCCACTCAGAGCGAGACCGAGCGGCCAGCCCTACCTCAACGGTATCGAGATCGCGCAGCAATCCGACGATGCGACGCTGCTTGTTGCGGATCGTTGAACGCACAATCTCTGTCGGGTGTGCCGTGAACACCAGCTTGACATCTAAAGCATTGACGAGCTGTTGAATATGACGGGCGGGTACATTGAGTCGCTTCAGTTGCGGAAATAACCAAGAGAACGTCCCGATGTTATGGTCTGGCGGCGTCATTTCATAGAGACTATTCTCAATATGTTCTGCAGAACCGCCCCGTGCATCGGTATAGGGAGCCTGATCGCCACGGGGGCTTGCGTGAGACTCTGCTTGACGACCGTTATTACCCCGAGAAGCATGGGTACGAAACACACTCGCTTCCTGTTCGTAGTGCTGCTCAGCAATATTAATCAACTGAAAATATAGCGCAAAAGCACGAGCAGCCCGAATCGCCTCATTGAGCTGCAGCTTTTCAACCACCTTGAGCACCTCTGCCTCAGGAACCCGTGGCGCTTGTCCCTCTGGAGAGCACATTGAGCGCAATTGCTGGAGCAGATCGACCAGTTCTTGACCGCACTCATTGAGAAGCACCTCTTCAAGGACAGCCTCAATCATTGAAACGCGGTGCTGAAGCTGAAGATCAGTTCTGGGTGGCGTGATCAAGTCTGAATTGGAGGCATCGAGAATAGAACTCATTGGTTTTGAACTCAGCACAGTAAACCTACACTCGATAGAGAAATGAGAGGGAGGCAGCGTATCAACTCATTGCCTAGACTACCCTTAAATAATTTTAGGGGGTAATCTCCCTTTGTCTAGAATTAAATCCGTAGGCACTCACATCTATCAGGGGATCACAGGATCTAGATCCGAACTAATCTGCAGTCGGGAAATCAAGAAGGGGAAGCTGAATACCCTGAAAAAAGCTTTCACTCCATTGACCGACAACCTCACACCATTGACCACCCTGGCGCTGGATCACGAGCGCTGCCATCAGTGCAGGAACTGCAGCACTGACACACAGTTCAACCTGCGGTTGATCTGAAAAGTCAGGTTGATTATTTGAAATAGTCGGTGTTGAAGACATAAGGATAGGGGATGCCAGCGGCAACGTATAAGTTTTGTCAGCTAACCAGGACACAACCTCTTCATTCTAGCCCCTGTCGCTAGGACGAAAGGGAAGCCGTCACGACTCAGCAGCAGATTGTCTGCCATCAGGCCCGATATCAACGCAGGTGAATCTGCTCGCCCCACAGGTATAGAAGCCGCTCGACAACGTTTCCCCAGTCGTATGAGGCAGCTTTTTCTCGGCCGCAGTTTCCGAGATCTGCACGGGCGGTCGCATTCTCAACTAAAAATTTTAGCTTCGTCACAAAATCGTCTTGATCTTGGGGGCGATATAAAAACCCACTCCGCCCATGCTCAATATGATCTACAACCCCACCGGCCCTGGGTGCAATGACGGGGAGTCCTGCGGCCCCTGCCTCTAAAACCGTTAGCCCTGTCGTTTCTTTCTCAGAGGTCGTCACGTGGATATCACTATTGACATACACCGCAGGCATCTTATCGATGGGAACGCGCCCCAAGCAATAAACATGGGGGAGTATTGCCCTTAACTCCTGTTCGAGAGAGTCCCGGAGCGGACCATCCCCCACGATAATCACTGAAACGTGATCGGGGTTAGCTACCTTTGCCCATTGCGTCAAGGCTCGAACCGTAAAGGCCCAGCCCTTATCAGGCGTTAAACGACCGACAAAGATCAGTTTTGTGGTGTCCTCAATACCTTCAAGTCCAAAGGTCTCTTCAAAAAAGTTTGGGGTACGCTGAGCAGACCGATAACTGGAGACATCTAGCCCCAAAAAACAGTCTTGGACGGTATTTTTAATGCCCATTCGCCTGACATTCTCAGCAGTGGTGGGACTAGCCACCAGGGTGACATCATAGGCTCGGTAAATCCAGCCGAACAGTCCTTTTAGTAAAGACTGAACCCCAAAAACCACAGGCTTCGGCCAGTTTACATAGTCACTGAGATAGTCACTGTAATTGGTATGAAAGAAGCTGATACAGGGGATATTGTACTTACGAGCGTAGGCAATCCCAGGTCGTTTCAAGAAGCAAAATGCCAGTCTTTCAGGTTCGTCCACATGGATAATATCTGGCCCAAAAGACTGCAGTTCGCTCAGAACGGTGCGATAGGCGCTCGGCTTTACATCCCGCTCAAAGTCTAAGCCCAAGGCTGGACTGCTTTCGAGGGGAACAACCGTTACATTTGGGAATAGGTGACCGATGTAAGTCTGCCAATCTGGATAGAGATGCTGTAACGCTGAATAATCGGGGCAAAGGAGCAGCACATAGTGCCCTCGCTGGCTGAGCTGCTGGAGTCGATGGAAGACCGCAACAGAGACGCCATCAACAACCGGCAGGAATCCAGAACTGATAATGGCAATTTTCATATTCTGTATATCCGGTGTTGTCGTAGACATCAGACTTTTTGCGAGAACCATCACGGGCAAACAAACTTATCGTTGACAACAGAAACGCTGATGGCGATAAAGGCCGCTATATTTCAGAGAAACTGGATTGAGGATAACTTAAATTGGCAAATTTTCGATTATTCTGGTGAACTAAGCGTTTAATGTCGTGCGTCAGGTTCTAGCTCATTAATGCAGAAACCCCCCTACAAAACCTTTGTTGATTTGCTTCATGGGCAGGCTACGGCTCAGCCAGACCAGGTCGCCTATATTTATCTAAAAAAGGGAGAGCAAGAAGAGCAACGCGTTACCTATAGAGAGCTTGAACAGCAAGCCTGTGCGATCGCAACCCATCTCCTCACTCACATTAGCGCTGGTGATCGCGCCCTACTGGTCTACCCCTACGAGGCGGGCATTGAGTTTATAACAGCGTTTCTCGGCTGTCTGTATGCAGGGATTAT
>JBAUJD010000587.1:0-2431 GCA_049683515.1 Thermosynechococcaceae cyanobacterium
CTTAAGGGTAGCGAATTGCCGGTCATTTGCGAGGATCAAGTTTCAAAAAAAGCTGATCTTATCGCTCTATGACTGAACCGACAGGAACAATTTCAAGCTGCAACCCCATTTCAAACATTCTTTGCCAGGGTGCAAACACGGTCAGAGACTGAATTGTCCATTGGGTAAAGGATTGCTTAAGGGTCGCTTGCCAAATGACCAGCATTTGCTCAGCAATGGTGTTCAAAATCAGGTCTTCTTGCTGATTGAAGTCGTAGTAAGACGCGCCGATGGTAGGCAAATAATGGTGGACTGTCTCCATGCGCACGATCGCTTGATAGGCCCAGTCTTCTAACAGGTGATAGATCTTGTTAAAGGCAATGGCCTGTTGACGCTCAGACGTTCGACCTAATATTGCGGTGGCGAGTACCGTGCCTAACGTGTTGCAGCTTGTATTCCAGCCCACATAGGCCAGCATCGAGTCCCAGAGGACCGCATCATCAAGCATCTCAATGAGTTCGGTTTCGCCGCCGTTGGCAAAGGCCGTATCTGCGATGGCGATCTGCTTTCCGAGTTGTTTGAGTCGCTCAATTTCAGTCACAAAGGCCCGCAGGTTTCTAAAGCTGCTGTAGGTAATATCTTTGTTGACCTGATCCCAAGATTCTTGCATGACCTGACCGGCAGTATTAACGGCTAACACGACATCCGCCGCTTCGGGTATGGCAACGCGCTGGGCACCGGCGGCGAGGATATGGGCCTTCACGCTTTCGCCAAGGGGGCGATCTTCGTAGAGCGGCACAATCTGCTCTGAACAGACGGAGCTATAGAACACATAGATTTTAGTCGTTGTATTTTGGAGCTGACTATAGGCCCGCGCCAATAGGGTACAGCCCACCTCATCGGCTCCGGGGTAGAGATGTACTTTTTGCTGCAGACGCATGGCCCTGACCTGCTCTGAGACCTGTCGCTGATCGATGGCGGTGAACCCGTAGGGCGCACTATCGTCTTGGGGAATCGCCAGAAAGGAGAGGATGCCCTTTTTGACGAGGGTAATGGACTCTAGATTGATGCCAAGGTTGCGGGTGCGGCGATCTTGGTAGTCGGTCAATACTTCGGTGGGAAGACTTTGCTGAAGTTGAGTGAGCTGGTCTTGTTCGGGGGTGGTGAGACCGATGCGATCGCACTTATCCTTTAGCCATCCCCACTGAAAAATAAAGGCACCATGTTCTTCGTAATAGTCTGGTTCTTCTTCGCTACTGCTGTAGGCAGGCGTTCGCATAATCAGATTGCTAGCGAAGATCTCTAGCTCAGGATGCTGGGCTTTGAGGCCGCGAATGTTGTGGAGTCTCTGGGTTAAGGTTTCGACTGATTCCTGATGAAGACGGGAGGGTAAAAGCCCCCCGTAAACGAGCATTTCAATCGAGAGCAGCGCGACCTGACAGTGGGCGACATTTTCTAAAACCCAGTCCCACAGGCGATCAATATTGGCGGGTTGCTTCTTTTGGCCTAAATATTCGCGGGGCGGCACCACTAACTGCACATTCGGCTGCAACGTCGCAATCATTTGCGGGTAGTAGAAGTTGCAGGGGCGTTCGTCCAGCGGGATATACAGCAGTTTCATAGGTGTATGAGGGCAGACAGGCAACTGCATCATGCCAGATTCCAACATTTTTGTGGCAACTCACAAAGGCCGAGTTAACAATCAGAACATTCAGTGATCTGAATCCGAAGCGCTGGATTGCCTCAGACGATTCTGACCTCGACGAATGACATCTTCAATGTCTAAGGTCTTGACTGGAAGGCTTTCTCGTCCCTGTTGAATCTCACGCCTCAACTCAGACAATCTGACTTCTGTTTGACTCAACTTGTTACCCCATAGCTCTTAAAACTTCTTCAGCCGTTAGCTTTAGTCCAGGAAAGGTTGGCGAGGCAATGGCCTGACAACCACGAAGCTGCTGAATTTCATGCTCTCCATCGACTAGCGTACAGATAGAGAGAGTGGGTTGCTTGGGTTTACCAATGTGGCGAGTTCCCCCTAACCCTGCATAGTTTGCGATCCAATATTCAGGAATGCCCAAGGCCGCGTAGTCTTCAACCTTACGGGCATAGTCGTTTTGCCAGTTGCTACTCACAACTTCTGCTACAAATTTAATCGAACACCCCAGGGTTAAGATCGACTGGTCGGCCCACAACAGTTCTTGGGTGAGTTCATCTCGATCAATGACGGCAACGTCAGATCGAAAGGCAGTCATTCCACGGTTAGAAGGGCGCAATAAGCCCCGCTGTAGGACAAACCAAGGCAAACCAATGCTGTCGATCTGGACACAGAGCTTGGTAGTAATGAAGGCCGCGACCTCCTCATGCAAACCTGTGGGTTCCAAGTCGAAGACCTCTCCATCAATCAGTTCGTAGCGGTTATCGCGACCATAACGGGCAAGAAACTCGTCAAAGC
>JBAUJD010000588.1:0-5246 GCA_049683515.1 Thermosynechococcaceae cyanobacterium
CGCGACTCTAGCTTGCGCGGAGTGGTGTCCTTAGAAAAGCTTTCGACAAAGTTGGCGTTTACCTTTTTGCCGCGCTGCTGCTCAGCCGCTCGTTTCAGCCCTCCTGTATTGGCATAGTATTCCTGGATGTCGGTGAGGCCGTATTCTACTGAGTCGATTTCTTGGACGATATCAGAGGTGCTTTTAAGAAGCGTTTGCAGAATTTCGGGTCGGGCTTGGCCTTTGTCTTGGCGACCGTAGCTGAAGGAGTTGCGATCGCGCCATGTCTCTCCCAATTCTTCTCCTGTTTCCCAACTCGAATCGGTAACCCGATCATTCACTAGCGAACCAAAATCGCCAGAGGGGTTAGAGAACAATCGAGCGGAGGAATTTTCTACGCCCTTCGCTTCCAGCTCTAAAGCGTGTTTGCGAATATAGTTCTGCGCCTTCTGTTCATCAGCGGCGGCAGCGCGTTTAAAGAGATCATCTAATAGCTCAATAATGTTGACGAAGCTGTCTCTAAAAATCCCAGACAGGTTGCCAAGAACGTCAATGCGAGGATGATCGAGTTCGTCTAAGGGAATCAGCTCATACCGGACAATTCGACCTGTCCCTTCTTTGACGGGCCGAGCGCCGACTAGCTCTAGCAGAATTCCGATAGATTCCCCTCTCGTTTTGATGGCATCTAATCCCCACAGCATCACCGCCACGGTTTCAGGATAGTGACCGTTCTCTTCTAGGCTTTGGGCAATGATTTTTTTCGCAATCTCGCGGCCCCGTTCGTAGGCAGCGGGCGACGGCATCCGATACGGGTCTAGAGCATGGATATTGCGCCCCGTGGGTAAGACGCCAGGACCGTCTCTCAATAAGTCTCCGCCCGGTGCCGGGGGAATATATTCACCGTTGAGTCCCCGCAATAAATTGGTGAGTTCATCGCCGGTTTGGGCCAATAGAGATCGGATTTCGATCGCTTCTTCGAGTTTGGGAGTGCTGCCGTTGAGCTGGAATGTTTCGTGGAGTTCTTCGGCGGGGGTGCCTAGGGCGATGGATGCGATCGCATCTTCTGGCAATTCCTCCCCAAAGTAAGCCCGTAGATAACTGCCCAACTGATCAGAATCAGGCGACTGCCCCAATACGTGCAGCCCGGAAGAAAAAAGTCGCGTCTCAAGCTCCTGAAGATAGGCGTAAAGCTTTACTAAATAGCCACTAAATACATCGGCACTAAACAAATTGGCATTCTCAGGGGTGAAGGCAATCCCCAGCTTTTTGGCTTCTGCCATCGGGCAATCGGCATCCACGCCCGAATCGACAATCTTTTTGCAGATCGCCTCTTTCAGCGCCCAGTTCTTTTCAGGATCTTCGCGGTATTCCTGAATCAACTCTCGCAGTGCCGCCAGTTCTTTGTACAGCTCCGCTCGACCATAGGGGGGCACATTATGCGACACCAAAACCCCATACCCGCGCCGCTTTGCTAGCATCGACTCCGACGGATTATTGGCGGCATAGACATACAGGTGAGGAATCTCACCCAGCAAGACATCCGGCCAGGAGTAGCCCGTGTTACCCAGCGGTGAACCCGGCAGCCATTCCACGGTGCCGTGCATCCCGAAATGGATCATAGCATCGGCCTGAAACTCATTCTGGAGCCACTTATAAAAAGCGGCGTACTGCGGGTGGGGCGTCATATCGCGCTCAAACATGAGTCGCATCGGGTCGCCTGAAATACCCAGCGGTGGCTGAACGCCAATCCAGATATTGCCAAGCTGGACACCGCCCAGCAGAAATTCATCACCAAGGGTTTTGATGCCGCTACTGGTGAGAGAAGTCCATTGTTTTTCGATCCGCTTGGTGAGCAGATAGCCGAGCCATTTTTCAAGCTGATGGGCTTTGACCTTGGTTTGCTGGCCGGATGTCGTGGATGCGATCGCATCTGCATCCGCTTCCCGCACTCGATTAATCAGCTCCTCGCCATCTTCCGGCAAATCACCCACCGTATAACCCTGCTCTTTAAGTGAGTGCAGCAGCTTCAGCAGCGACTTCGGTACATTCAACAGCGCCGCTGTCCCCGTTGCCCCATATCCCGGCGGAAAGCCGTAGAGCATAATCGCCAGCTTCCGTTCTGCGGTCGGCGTTTGGCGCAAAGCAATCCATCGCTTCAATCGGCCCGTAAGGCGATCAACCCGCTCCGGCACCAGATAGATATCATTGCCCACCAGTCCACCGAGCGGAATGGTATCAATCGCCCCATCTAATTCCGGCAGCGCATAGAGAACCACACTCTGCAAACCGCCAATGCCCTGGCGGGTCCAAGAATGAATATCTTGGATCAACAGCGGAGCCGCCACTAGATAAGGAATATTTTTAGCCGTTAGAATAGTCTTCGCCACTTCAACCTGGCGTCCCGCCTCCATTGAACCAGCAGGACCACCGACAAGCGGAAAGCCAATGGTAGACACAATGGCATCGACGCAAGCCGCCTGATCAGACAGTGACTTGATCGCTCTATTGCCCTGCTGACGCTGTTCTTGTTCGCAGGATGTCGTTAGTAAATCTCGGACTGCAACATGGCCTTCAACACCATTGATAAAGATAGGCAACGGAATTAAGCCTGCGTCTTCAAACTTACGAATCAGTTGTGGAATGTAAGGCTGCTTGGTAATGACGTGCTTGCGGTAAAGCAGGATGCCAACAACGGGGGATTTGGGGGAAAGTTTTGAGTTTTGAGTTTTGGGTTTTGAGTGAAGGATGGGGACTCCTGAGTGAGGTCAATGGCTGACTCGGAGGCTGGATCGGGGGAGGAGGAGTTGGATGGCTGAGGTTGCCGATCGATTAAGGGTTGATTCGGGTTGGGTTTCATGGAAGTTTCCTCCTTTGTCATCTTTGATTCAGTAGCGGAGTTGTTACTCGCGAGTTTTGAGAACGGCAATTAAATCGAGGTGGTTGAGTTGGCGGCGGATCAGCCAGCCGGACGCTAGCGCTGTGAGGGTAATCACGACTAAGGCGTAGAGGTAGCTGGACGGTTTTACCACTAGGGGGATGCGGTACAGTTCGCTGTCGTAGGCGGCGCTGACGAGGGCTGCTAGGCCATAGCCCATGACGCAGCCTAGCGGGATGGCGATCGCGGTGACGATGGCCTGCTCCCCCAGCAAGATCACGGCAATTTCGTTCTGGGTAAAGCCGACAATTCGCAGGGTGGCGAGTTCGCGGCTGCGTTCGGAGAGGGCAATTCGGGCGACGTTATAGACGACGCCAAAGGCAATGACGGCGGCGAAGATGACTAGAACGGCGGTGAAGGCGGCGAAGCTTCCGGTGATGTTTTTGTTGAACTCGGCAATCAGGCGATTTCGGAGGGCGACGCTGGCGACCGCTGGGGTTTGTTTGAGTTCGGTATAGAGGGCTTCGATTTGGCTGCTATCGACGGCTAAATAGGCTCCAGAAATCGTCTGATCTTCGCGCATCAACTGGTTGAGGGCTTGAATATTCATGTAGGCTCCCTCACCGATGAATTCGTCCACTAGCCCGACAATGGGGACTTGGCGGATGGGGCGTGTGCCTTCTAGCACCTCTACGGTCAAGACATCACCGAGGCCAATGCCAATTTTGTCGGCCAGACTGGCGGACATGATGATGCCGGTGTTGGGCAAGGTCACCGGCTGCAAATCTTTATCGAGCAGACGGCGTAGTTCACTATTGGGCACAAGACCCGTGATGCCGCTGAGCTTGGTTTTGTGTTGAAAGCGTAACCGAGCCGGAACGGAACGATAGGGTTCGCTGCTCAACACGCCGGGGAGTTGATTGAGTTCGTAGCGGGCGCGGCTCGACAGGGGTTGATTGAAGACTAAGGTGACATCTTCGCGCTGAATCTGTCGAAACTGCACCTCGACTAAGTAGCTGGTGGCGTCGGTAAAGTAACGACCAATCACCAGAATTGCCACCGCCGCTGAAATCCCCAGGATGGCGAGTCCCGTTTGCACCGCGCGCCGCTCCAAATTACGGACAATGATTTGACCAACAGGGGAGAGCAGCCGCTGCATCCCCAACCGTTCGATTAGGGTGGCGCGATACATGGCCGGGGGTTCGGGTCGCATCGCCTCGGCGGGGGGGAGCGACACGGCTTGCCGTACTGCCGTGACCGTGCCAAAGACTGCCGCCACGGCACTGACCCCGATCGCCGTCAACAGCAGCGTTGGCTCCAGCCGATACTGGAGCACCGGAAATTGAAAATACTGAGTGTACACCTGGGTCATCAGCGACCCCAACCAGATCCCCAGGCCAGTGCCCAGAACGGCTCCGCCCAATGTAATCACCAGCACGAGCTTCAGGTAATGCAAACCCACATCGAGATTGCCATATCCAAACGCCTTCAGCACGGCAATCTGTTCGCGCTGGGTGCTAACGAGACGGGCTAAAACCAAATTCAGCAAAAAAGCCGCAATCCCTAAAAAGACCGCCGGGACCAAGATCGCGATCGCAGACAGTCCTTGAATTTCGCTATCGAGCAGTTGATGAGACACCTGAGTCGCCCGCCCGTAGGCTCCGAGTCCCCCGTAGGGCTTAACGAGCTGATCGAGCCGAAAGATCACCTCGGCTTCCTCAGCGTTGGGGGCAAGCGACAGGGCGACATCGTTAAAAGCTCCCTTGAGGTCAAAGGCCGTTGCGATCGCTTCCCGGTTCATCCAGATAATGCCAAACCGCTGGTTATCAGGAAATAGCTCACCGCCATTGACCTCATAGATATACTCTGGCGACAGAGCAATACCGACAATCCGTAACTGCTGCCAGCGCTCGTTGATCACCGCGCCAATTTCGTCGCCAATATCCAGCTTATTAGCCTTGGCAAAAGCCTCGCTCACCAACACCTGATCCCGGCGACCCGGTTCAATGTACTGCCCCCGGCGGATAAACAAATCGTTCAGCATCGGCGCTTGCTGCTCTGGAATCGAAATCAGCCGCCCCGTCGCCGGTTCATCCAATCCCGGCACATCTAAATTCACATTCACCACCACCCGCGTCTGCACCTGCTGGATCCCCGGAATCTCAGCAATCCGATCCGCTAGGGAATCCGGTGCCCGCTTCAGTGAGACAAACACATCGGCAAAGCGATAGCGATCGTAGTAGGTTTGCTGCGAAAGCTGCAGGGAATCATAGGCACTCATCATCGTCACTAAACAGGCGATGCCGCAGGCGACAATTAGGGCGATCGCAATCACCTGTCCCTTAAGGCGGAAGAGGTCGCGGAGGAGTTTTTGGTCGAGGGTGAGCATGGG
>JBAUJD010000589.1:0-11282 GCA_049683515.1 Thermosynechococcaceae cyanobacterium
CCCCCAAATTGGTCAGGGGAAGAAGGATATGTCGATCAAGAATTGCTCAGGCGCTACCTGCCAACTCACCGAGGCAGCCAGCAATATTTTATTTGTGCAATCCCCAAAATGATGGACCAAGTTGAAATCGATCTTGGTAGGTTGGGCGTTCCAGTGACTCATATTCATATGGAACATTTTAATTTGGCTTGATTTAACTCAAAGGACAGGAACAAGACTATGCGTTACGGAATTATGCTTCAACTTGTTAGTTTTATTTTTCTGGTCTTAATCGGAACAGCGGCATTATTTGCTTGGATTCAGAATCGGACAGTCTCAGAGCAAAGCAAAGAGGATTATTCCCTTATTTGGTCGTCAAAATATAGCTAGCGCTGATCAAGAAGAGAGCTGAGAATCGGACATAGACGCCCACAACGGTTGATCCAGGGCTGTAATCATATCCCTAGATTCGATCTGGAAGCTGTTCTCAACTCAGGCTTTAGCTAGGCTGGCAGGAGAAGGTTCCTGCCAGCGTAAACTCACAAGTCGGTAGGCCAATGGTGAGAGTGCTTATTTTCGCATGTCGAGTTCGTAATCCAATTCAGCGATTGCGTCCTGTGCAGTCTATGAAGAAGTGTTGGATAGAGTTCGACACTGTGCCTCATGTCGCAGCAGATGATCGCAGAGTACCAGCGCCACCATCGCCTCCACCATCGGCACCGCCCTCGGCAACACACAGGGATCATGACGTCCTTTTGCCGCTAGTGTTGTTTCTTCACCTGCCTGATTAACGGTCTTTTGAGACTTGCCAATCGTGGCCGTAGGCTTAAACGCAGCCCGCAACACAATATTTTCACCGTTAGAAATCCCGCCCTGGATCCCGCCAGAACGATTGGTCACCGTGCGAATGCGGCCCGTGTCATCAGTGTAGAACTCATCGTTGTGTTCGATCCCCGTGAGCAGCGTACCCGCAAATCCAGAGCCAATCTCAAACCCTTTGCTAGCAGGAAGCGACATGACACCCTTGGCAAGATCGGCCTCTAGCTTGTCGAAGACAGGACTGCCTAAACCAATGGGAACCTGACGAGCGACACATTCCACAACGCCCCCCAGAGAGTTCGCATCTTTACGAGCCTGATCGATGATTTCGATCATCTGTTCAGCGGCTTCTGTGTTGGGGCAGCGAAGGATATTGCTTTCTACAGCTTCAAGGGTGACCTGATTGGGGTCAATCTCGGCCTCAAGGTCTTTAATACGTTTGACGTAGCCAATAATTTCGACGCCCGCAATTTGGGTGAGGATCTTTTTTGCGATCGCACCTGCCGCTACTCGACCAATCGTCTCCCGAGCTGAGGATCGTCCCCCCCCTTGCCAGTTACGAACCCCGTACTTGGCATCGTAGGTCGCATCAGCATGGGACGGTCGATAGACCTTTGCCATCTCGCTATAGTCTTCAGGACGCGTATTTTTATTTCGCACCAAGATGGTGATGGGCGTGCCCAGCGTTTGCCCCTGAAAGACCCCTGAGACAATCTCGCAGCGATCTGCCTCATCGCGAGGCGTTGTAATCCGGCTTTGCCCTGGTCGCCTGCGATCTAGCTCGACCTGAATATCAGCCTCAGAAAGTTCAAGCAGAGGCGGACATCCATCAATTACAACACCGACACCGCCCCCGTGGGATTCACCAAAGGTTGTAATCCGAAATAAATGCCCAAAGGTATTGCCCATAGTCTGCGGTGGTAATCGTTCGGTAATGATTGTCCCACATCAGCTTGAACTCTAGAATTGTCTTTAATTCAAAGATTGATCTTGCTGCATGGTTTCAAAGACCTCGTCAATCTGTTGAGGACTGAAATCTGTTAACTCAGAGATCCAAAGCTTGACGGCTTCTGCTGAAGCCTGGGAGTCGCGATTGGATCGGGAGGTGTCTACAAGTGAATTAGAAGAAAGCATAATAGATGAGCTGACAAATTAGATGAACATAAGATGTAAGCCGCTCTCTCCCCCGAAAAGAAGCGCTTATTGGCAAATCAGCTATTCATATAGCTGAGAAGACATCAATATAGCTGACCAAAATTAAAGCCGCCACTCTCATAGGTCGAATTATGAGCGGAATTGTTCCGGCCTTTTGGTTTTTGAAGGTTTGTCGACAAGAATCAGACCTTCATCGGTGACTTAGGCGGGCTGACTCAAGACATTAGAAAGATAGTTTGCGGTGGCTTCAACCAAGGCAATCACCTTTGCATAGGCCAGTCGGGTTGGCCCTAAGACCCCTACACTCCCCACCGGCATATCACCGCGCTGGTAGGTGGAAGAGATCAGGGTGCAGCTTTGAATCGAGGCTAAGGGGTTCTCGGCACCAATGCGAACGCTCACTCGGTGCCCTGCTAGAGAATCGGTGTCTCCGACCATAGAAGGCTGTTGCTGGGACCATTCACAGATGAGGGGCCAAAGCTGATCTTGCTTCTCTTCTAAAAGATGAATGAGGGGGGTAACCTGATGCATCTCTGCAAATTCAGGCTGTCTAAGAACTTCGGCAAGGCCACCGATTAAAATTGGCGTCGGCGACGGAAAGCTAACGCGACGACTGAGATCTGAGAGCAAAGACTCTAGGGCATTGGCGTAATGCTGAAACTCACGATCGATTACGGACCAGTCTAGCGTTGCTAGCTCAGAGAGCGATCGCCCCTGTAAATGATGGTTCAGAAAGTTAGCGAGAATATCTAACTCATGGCTCACCCACTCCGGGCCACCACTCCCCTCCGTCTCCGGCGGCAATTCCATCAAGACAGATTCTGTTTCATAGGTATCCATCACCATAATCACCATGACCCGCTGTGCTTCGATGGGAACAAGCTGCAAATGCCGAACAGTCGTCGTTTGGGCTTGGGGACGGGTCACAAGGGCCACACAGCCACTCAGGGTCGATAGAATTTGGGCGGCATGCCGCAGGAGCGCTTCAAAGTTACGGGAGGGCTGCTGATCTAGATGCTTCTTCACCTCTTTCTGTAGGGTCTCAGAGGGCGTCATCAGCGTGTCAACATAAATGCGGTAGCCCGAATCGGATGGAACCCGACCGGCAGAGGTATGGGGTTGATACAGTAGCCCTACTTTCTCCAGCATCCCCATCACGTTGCGAATGGTCGCCGGACTGACGCTGAGGGAATACCCCTGGGCTAGCGCTTTAGAGCCGACGGGTTCTGCCGTCACAATGTAGTGGTTGACGGTGGCCCTTAGAATTTGCTGCTGTCGTTGAGTAAGCTGAACCGTCATACAAGTAAATCCTAAACAAGATATTAAAAACTTGGTTTTTAGTAAGGCTAGTAACGCGGCAGCGTCACATCAACGATGCGGGCGTAGGCATCAATGCCACCCCTGACATTTTTGACATCAGTAAACCCTTGGCGCATCAGCCATTGGCACATTTGCGCTGATCGTAGCCCGTGATGACAAAGGACGAGGGTTTCTTGATGAGGGTCGAACTCCAATTCAATTTGACCTGACCATTCAGCAAATTCGCTGAGGGGTAGGTGCTTGAAGTGAGGGAGAGCTGCGATCGCAACTTCTTCTCCTTCTCGCACATCCATAAGCTGCAGGCTCTCAGCATCTAGCTGGAGACGACTCTGCAGCGTCTCAACAGTAATTTCAGGAACCTCAGAAAAATAGGAATGGGACATTAATTGGGGTGTGCATCAAAATGGCGTAAAAAAGCAATCGATCTTAAAATCTCAGGACGTGATGACTTATTCTGTCATAGGTGTTGCCGAACGTCAGGTTGATTTATGTTGACAGACTATATTAGAGCGGCGATGCAAAAGGCCACCTATCGACTCTCGCCAGAGGAACATCTCATTTATGGAGAGATCCCTGGATTCGATCGGGTCACTGCTTCTGCTGAAACCATCGAGGCCTGTCGCAGTGAACTAGTCGAAGCACTAGAAGAATGGATTCTGTTCCATGTCTCTCGCCAACTGCCGGTTCCGATCGTCGATGGTATTGAGCTGCCGAACAGAGAGATTTACTAGAGTCGGCACAATTGTCTGTCCCTGGAATATAATAAAAAGGTACACGGGGCTGTAACGGTTTCGACGTCTTAGTGAACGTACCTTCATGATTCAGGCCGAGAGTGAGTTATCTCTCGTAAATCAATGGCTCAAACATCGTACATGCGAACAACATCGTACCTTTCGCTCGCCAGCGAGTAGCAGTAGCTGCCGCCTAGAAAAAACCAACTCTTTGGTTCGAGCATTCATAGATTGACTCCGTTAAGGTCTATGGATAAACCCCAACGGATGCGCAAACAGAGGGTCTCTGGTCCCGACGTAAGCAAAGAACCTCACTAGAGCATCCCTTGCCTGGGATAATAGGCAACTCCCGCTTCGAGGGTTAGAGAAGCTAAGCCTGTGAACGAATGGAGATCTAATAATTAGGGCGGACACGGGTTCGACTCCCGTCAGCTCCATTGAATTGGACTCTTAAGCAATCTAATAGAATCCATAAGTCCCTTGCTCCATATGAGCTTGGGACTTTTTTATTGTCCAATAGAATCTAGAGAAATCCTGCTCAGATGGGTACAATCGGGGGGACAGAGTTGAACAGCCTTGGGTTAAGAAGAGATGATTGCACCCAGCTCATTTTGAGTACTCACAACTTTGAAGTCGAATAATTCATGACACTAACCAAAAGGCATGAGATCCAAACATAAATCTGCCAATCTATATCTGAATTTATGAGTAGCGCTTTGTTTCAAAATATTGCTGAGGTTATATACTTTGTCTCTGACCGTCGTGCTGCTGCCGAGTGGTACTCAAGTTTGTTGGGTGTTGAGATTACAGAGTTAGAAGATGCCAATCACTTTTTTATTCGAGCGGGCGACCAAGATATTTGGTTTCATCAAGCAGATCGCAAAGTACCATCAGGAGCAGCAGGACATGTTGCCTACTGGCAGGTTACAGACTTTGACGCGGTGCTTGATCGGGCAACCCGTTTGGGTGCAACGCTCTATCGGGGACCATTAGACCGGCAAGATGGAAGCTATATGTGCCAAGTTAAAGATCCTGATGGGAACCTGATTGGTTTTATCGGTCCACGACAGCCCTATGATGCGGTTGAGGTATAGCGAAAAAATGTCTTCGCCGTTAACAGAGGATTATTTAGAGCAAGAAACGAAGCTCGGTCATCGTGAAGACTTTGAACGATTTATGAAAAAGGTTCCTGATGTAGAGCCTGAAGATTATGATCGCTTGTAAGGCTCGGTGCTGTAGTTGAAGCCAATTGATGCGGGATGTGAATGGATGGGTTGCGATCGCAAAGATTGGATTAAAAAGGCTTGTACTGAAAAGTTCCGTAAGGCTCTAAGCTGTTATCGCAGAGTCACTTAGGGGGGTAAAGCGGGTAAGCGATCATCGCAAACGCAAAGCCTTAGACTTAGGTACATCCCAACGCATTGTGACGAGGGGAGTTGAAATCGCTAGAGCTTCAAACGCAGTGGTCCCTCATGAAATAGATGTTCATAAGCTTACATTCCGCAGGTTAGTGGATCTCTGTAATCCTCTCTCAGGAAGGACTTTGCCTCTTTGCTCACAATTTCAGCGTCCCTCTCTCAAAGTGTTGAGACGTAGGTAGCCGATTAACCCCCATTGCTTTTGTAGTCTGGCTTCGAGAGAGGCGTTGATTTATAGATAGCAGGGGATGCGATCAAAGAGCTTAGGCGAGTCAGACATGGAGAAGGGAAACTTTGAGAGCTTGATGGAGTGGAGCTTATGATTCATAAGGCTCCCAAACATGGCTTCCAAATTATAGTAAACTATCGAATAATCTCCCCAGAGTTTTAGTTATCCGACTTCTGCTTGATACTATTCTCCTCTCGGAGCCATCCGATGCTATTCGCATAACTAAAAATTATATTTTGTTATTATTAGAATATGAATCAAGAAATAAAGTATTTCAAAATCAAAGATTTGGTTTTATGGACAGAGAATCCCCGTGATCCAATCGACAAAAACTCTTCTGATCAAGACATAGTCAATAAAGCGCTATTAGATTCTTCCTCAAAATGGAGCTTGAAAAAGCTGGCAAAAGAGATGGGGGATTACTATGATTTTAGCGAATTGCCAACCGTTGTGTTACACGATAAAAAGCCAGTTGTGTATGATGGCAATCGAAGGATCATACTTGGCAAGATTAAGCATAGGCTTGTCAATATTTCCGAGAAATTTCAAAAACTAGAGATTCCTGATTTTCCGATTGAAATTCCCTGCAATGTTTGTATAGAAAACATAGCTTTGAAAAACGTTTTAAGGAAACATGGTGAGTCAGGTTCTTGGACTCCGTTAGAACGTGACATCTTTCTGCACAAGTTTATGGGAGAGAGCAAAAGTGCTTTTCTCGTTCTTGAAGAGAAAACTAGAATAATCAGTAAAAATAGTCACTTGAATCAAGGCTTTGTCAGAGATGAAGTCTTCAATAAAGAAAATCTAAGGAAATTGGGTTTTTCTATACAAGGAGAAGAGTTAAATAGCAGACATAGCGAAGAGGAGTCATCTCAGGTTCTGTCTAATATCTCCAAAATAATTAAAGATAAAGTAATAACTACTCGTAAATTTAGAGGTCAAGCATTAGAGCAACTAGATCCCTCTGCTAGGAAAATAGTTGATAAGAATAAAGATTCTGAACTTCGCCCAGTGAATCTTATAAAAGCTGCGGAATTAGGAGTAAAAACGGTTAAAAAAATGAATATAATACTGAAGATTCAGAAAACAAAACACCTCGCCTGACAAAGCGTACTACGAAGAAAGAATCTATTCTATTTGGAGGGACATTATATCTCTGTGCAGGAGAAACCAGCAATTTATATAGGGATATTGTAGATTTGTATGGTTTTTACAAAGAGAGAAAAAGTAAATTGTCCCCTATGTTTTCTGGCCTAATCAGAATGTCTTTGCGGTTGTTATGTGAAACGGCTGCCAAAGAAAAAAGCTATTCAGGATTTGAAAATTATCTCAAGAATAATTTTGTTGAGGCCAAAAACAACTTAGATCAAGACACAAAGACTACATTGTCGAACTATAGTGTAAGTAAAGAAAATATTGTGCAACTTCTCCATACAGGAGCACACAACTATAAGTCATCTAATAATATTGATCAAACCATAGCATTATCAATTATTATTGGGAGTATATTGACGGTTACTCATAGTAAGGTATATGTGAGATGAGTACATATTATTCACCTTTGAGGTACCCAGGCGGGAAAAATTGTATTTTCCCATTTATGGGTCAATTATTCTATGAGAATGATCTAATAGGTATTAGTTATGCAGAACCATACGCTGGTGGTGCAGGTCTTGCATTAAGGCTTTTATTTGAAGGTTATGTTGAGCATGTATACCTTAATGATCTTGACAAGTCGATTTTTTCATTCTGGGTTTCAATTCTTGAAAGGACTGATGAATTTTGTAAATGGATTGAAGACGTTGAGGTTTCTGTTGATATGTGGGATCAATATAAAGCGATACAAAATAATTCAGAGAACATTGATTGTTTTGATATAGCTAAGTCAACATTTTTCCTCAATAGAACAAATGTTTCTGGCATTCTTAAAGGAGGAATAATTGGTGGTAGAGAGCAAAAAGGGAAATACAAGTTGGATGTTAGGTTCAACAAGCAGGACTTAATCAATAGGATTAGAAAAATTGCAAGCGTAAAGCAAAATATTTCAGTTTCTAACTTGGACGGCTTGCAATTTATTAGTAAGCTAAATAGAAAAAAAGAAGAAGTATTTATTTATCTTGATCCTCCATATTTCATAAAAGGATCAAAGCTTTATATGAATTTTTATTTGAATGAGGATCACAAAAAACTTTCTAGATATGTTAGAAAAATGAAGAATAGATGGATGATATCTTATGACAAAAGTGATTTTATATTGAACTTATATAAAGAACGAAAAATTGCCTATAAACTGTCTCAGTCTGCATCTAACAAGGTTGAGAATGAAGTTCTCATTTTTTCAAGTGAACTTGACTATCTCAACTCCATGAAGGCTCTCAAATCCCCCATACATATTTTATAGTACGTTTCAAGTTCTCTCTATCCCGGCCTGAAATCTGCGATGCATTAGTAGATGCGAACGTTTGCTTCACCAGTATTATCAGTATGGCAGAAAAACTGTAGTATGCTTTAAATTTCTTTCTCTGCTGCTGGCCTCAATCTTAATTCATTGGAAGCTAAGTAGCAATATTACTGTACAAAATACCTTTAGATGGAGCTGGCGCACCTCGCAACATTCCTTCTGTACTGAGATCTTCGTCGATGTCATCCCAGTGAATTCCATACCCACCACCGCAAGCTTCCCAATTGGAAAGTTGTTCAGGTGTGGCGTTGAGTAACCTTGGGTACCAAGCTAAAGGAACAGTGATAATCCGCCCATCCATTAAATCAACACTGATTGTTTCTTCCGTAAAAGAAACATTCTTAACTCTTTCATCCGCTCGAATTGCTAAAATACCCATACCAAACCTCCAGTAAATTGTTCTGATTATCCTGGACTATCAATTGTAATTTGCGAAGTTCTTTGGCACTAAAACCAATGTTGCTAGCGAGGCTGATGGACTCCAGCCAAAATTTTGCTGACGAAGCATCACGGTCAACATGTATATGTGGTGGCTCATTCGGCTCATGACTATAAAAGTAGAAGCGGTAAGGGCCGACTCGTAAGATTGTTGGCATACTTCCGCAAACCAGTATTATCCTCAGCCTAATGGTAACCTGTCAGGCCCACCACGGAAGAGGTGACAGAAGACTGAGCCTTTTCAGCTAATTCAGCCTAGAATATTGCCAGCACTGTCAAGCCGCAATGGTTGATTCAGCTCCACCCATTCCACCTGCCCCGACGCTGCCTGAATGAACCCAACTGCAGCAATGAGAAGAGAGAACACAGCTCGTCACATTTCTCTGCCAGAGATGCTCACCTACAGGGAATTCGAGATTATATTCTCTGAAGTAGTGCTAAGTGCAGATTTTGTTCAATTGGAGTGTTCCATATGGTTTCATCAGAACTTATTTTAACCTTGAGAGAACTGAGTCGTTCGGACAAGTTCTACATCACACAACTCCTCATTTCAGAACTCGCCCAGCAGGAAACAGAGCTGATTAAACCTGACCATGCGTACCCTGTATGGTCACCCTACGATGCGATTGAGGCAGCAGATACGATGCTAAAATCGTTACACACTGCCAAAGTTCAGGACCATGTATAGCCCTGAGCGATATTCATTTGTTTCAAGTGACACGGCATTAGGTGAAGCTAGTTTTCGTCCGTATCTCCCTTTCACCTTGATCAACCCAGAAAGTTCTGTCACCACGTCTGGCCTGCTAGATACCGGAGCAAGCGTAAACGTGCTGCCCTATCGAACAGGTGTTGAGCTTGGGTACGAATGGGAGCGCCAAACAACAGTGCTGATTTTGACCGGAAACTTAGCTCAGTACGAGGCGCGTGTTGTACTTGCAGTTGTACTTGCACAAGCTGCTGTTGGTCAATTTGAGCCTGTGCAGCTTGTATTTGCCTGGACACAAGCGACCAACGTGCCGCTCATTCTGGGGCAGGTGAATTTTTTCATGGAGTTTGATGTCTGTTTCTACCGTTCACAGCTTGAGTTTGCGCTCAGCCCTAAGACTCCTTCGGCTGATTCAGCCTAGAATATTGCCAGCACTGCCTTACAGCAATGGTTGATTCAGCTTCACACATACCACCTGCACCCACGCTGCCTGACTGGACCCGGCTGCAGCGATCGCTCGCCGTCGAAGCAGAGCGCGGCTTTACCGATCTCGAAGGCAAAGAATTTCGGTTCAGCCAGTTCCTCAAGCAAAGCCTTGAAACCTCTGCCATCCCGTTCCTGCAGCCCAACGAGCAAGAACGCTGGCAGCAAACCGCTGCGCGCTTTGAAAGCTATTCTGAGCTACCCCTCACCAAGCGTCAGCACCTTGTCGCCGAAACCCGCCGCCTGCTCTACCAAGCCCAGCAAGACTACCGCCGCGTCATTGAGCCAGAATCTGCCCCCAAATCCAAGCAACCCAAAACCACATCATTAGAAACCCAAAACAGAGACATCACCCTTGATCTAGAACTCACCTATCTACCTGGCGTCGGTCCCAAGAGCGCCGAGAAACTTGCCAAGCTGGGCCTGTACAGCGTTCGGGATCTTTTGTTCTATTACCCCCGCGATCACATTGACTATGCCCGTCAGGTCAAAATCGCCGATTTAGAGGTGGGGGAGACGGTGACGCTGGTGGCAACGGTGCGGCGCTGCAACTGCTTTAGTAGCCCTAAAAATTCAAAGCTAACCATCTTTGATCTGACGATTCGAGATGCGACCGGACAAATTAAGCTGAATCGGTTCTTTGCTGGCAACCGATTTCGCAGTCGCGGCTGGCAAGAAGGTCAAAAGCAGCTCTATCCGCCGGGGGCGATTATTGCAGCTTCGGGGCTGGTGAAAAGCAGCAAGTATGGCATCACCCTCGATAACCCAGATATAGAAGTACTCGATCACTCTGGTGGTGAGATTGACTCGCTGACGGTGGGGCGTGTCGTTCCGATTTATCCTTTAACCGAAGGAGTACAGCCTGCATTGGTACGTCGGGCTGTGATTGCGGCTTTGCCTGCCGCGAAAAAGCTGAAAGAGCCACTGCCAGAAGCGCTTTTAAAGAGCCATAATTTGGTGGGAATTGGGGATGCGATCGCAAACATCCATTTCCCCGAAAACAGCACCGCCCTAGACCGCGCCCGTCGCCGCCTCATTTTCGACGAGTTTTTCTACCTGCAGCTCGGTCTACTGCTTAGGCGTCAGCAACAGCGACAAACCCAGCAGAGCAATCCCCTCAGCGCTAGGGGGGAACTGATCGAGAAGTTCTATAACGTCATCCCGTTCCAGTTCACGGGGGCGCAGCAGCGCGTTGTCAAAGAAATCTTGACCGATATTGAATCCCCTGAACCCATGAATCGCCTCGTGCAAGGAGATGTCGGGGCGGGTAAAACCGTGGTGGCTGTGGTCGCACTACTCGCCGCCATTCAATCAGGCTATCAAACTGCGCTGATGGCTCCCACCGAAGTCTTAGCCGAACAGCATTACCGCAAGCTAGTGGAATGGTTTAATCAGCTTCATCTGCCCGTTGAGCTACTGACCGGCTCCACCAAGGCCGCCAAACGCCGCGAGATTGCTAGCCAGCTCGAAACCGGAGAGCTACCGCTTTTAGTCGGTACCCACGCCCTGATTGAAGACAAAGTACAGTTCCAAAGCTTGGGCC
>JBAUJD010000590.1:0-7088 GCA_049683515.1 Thermosynechococcaceae cyanobacterium
CCAGGGGTGAAAACCCTGTGGAGAGGACTCACTAGACTCCATGACATTGCGGATACTTGGAGACTTGCTCATGATTGAAAGCACACGACAGAAGTACTTTCAGGACTTATGGGTAAGGCATAGCTCTAAAGCCCTCTTGACTAACAGCCAACTCTCACTTCATCTGTTGGCGAAGGTATTGTTCTAAAGATCCTGATTTTTATGTGGATCGAGGGGATGTGCGCGACCGGCTCAAGGATTCACAGGGCGCGATTGAAGACTATACCCAGGCGCTGAAGCTGAATGATAACCATGTACGAGCCTACAATAACCGTGGAGTTACCCGTGAACAACTCAAAGACGTTAAGGGGGCGTTGGCAGACTATACCGATGCTATAGCCCATCGGCCCGAAGATGCCTTGGCCTATAGCAATCGTGCTTCGCTACGCCTCAGAGAGAGCGATCTGCGAGGAGCCATCGACGACTATGACAAAGTGATCGAGCTAACACCAGAGGATGCAGAGGCTTACTATCAGCGGGGGCTGGCCCATGCCAAGAAGTTGGATCGCCCTACCGCCCTTAAAGATCTCAAACAAGCAGCGGCCCTAGCAAAGCAGCAGGAGAACGACACGCTCCAGCAGCAAGCGCTCGAACAGATGAGTAAGATCCAAAAGCCCTAGTCAGGCTCTAAGCTTGCTGAAACTATTCGTCACGGGAACACGTCCAGATTGCGATAGGGATATTCTTTGACGAAGGAAATAGAGCCATGAAATCTTACCGGGTAGCAGCACAGGGGTTAGCGTGCTTAATGTTAGTCACCGTAGGGCTAGGGATGGCTCCAGCGCGGGCAGACTCCCGTCGAGACCAAGATTTAATGGATTGGGGTAGACGGCAAGGCTATGAGTGTCAACGCCAGAGCGGTGGGGTGTTCTGTCGCGACAATGATGATGACAGGTTCCGCTCTGGGGGTCGCCGAGGGCAGGTGCAAAATGGCCGGATTGATGAAGGCACCACCATTGAAACCAAAGCAGCCAGTCGAGATCGCATCGTGCTCGAAAAGAACGAAACACTCCCGTTGACGCTCTATGTCGATCGGGACATTCGTGATGACAGCAATCGCTATATCGTTATTCCTAGAGAGAGCCGGATCGAAGGACGGCTGCGACCCAGGAACGGAGGCGTTTACTTTGAAGCTGATGATCTGGTGCTGCGCAATGGTCGCCGCTATAGTCTCAAGGCTGAATCTAATACCATTTACCCTGACCGCCAAACAGATCGTTCCTCAGCGGGTAATTCGCGCGTCACGGATGCAGCACGGGCTATTCTCAGCTCCGTTCTGGGTGGGTCAAACTCACGGATTGGGGATGTATTTGGTCGCTCGGACGAAGATATCTTTCGCAGCTCACGAAGGAGCAAGGATGTGGTGGTGATCTATCCCGATCAAGATCTTGACCTGAGATTAACCTCTGATTTGAGAATTCGCTAGACAATCTGGCCCCTAGCTGCCGATTACAGGCATACTAAAATGGGGTATGAGACGGATCTATCCATGCAAACTATTTTATTTCTCTGCACCGGGAATTATTACCGAAGTCGATTTTCAGAGTATCTGTTTACCCATTGGGCCAGCAAGCAGTCCCTCAATTGGCACGCTGATTCTCGGGGGCTTCGGGTGAGACCCGATAGCAATAATGTAGGGCCAATCTCTAAATATACACGAGCCAGATTGCTCAATCATGGCATTGTCTTGCCCACCGATCTTCGCTATCCTCAGTCGGTATGCGAAGCCGATTTCGTCGCGGCGCACAAGGTAATTGCCATCGATGAATCCGAGCATCGTCCTTTAATGCAGCGTCAGTTTCCTGCTTGGGAAGACAGCATTGAGTATTGGATGATTCACGATGTCGATCTCGTTGAACCCGATGCGGCCCTCGAACAGCTTGAGCAGCACCTCCAGCACCTGCTAGCCAGTATTTAACATGCTGCTGCGGCGGCTTTGATCCAGCATAAGATGGCAACTTTCTCTAGCCTACGCTCTCATTCTGCTCTACGCTGTACCCATAATGCGAAGGGTAACGCAAATGCCGCAACAAGGTGCTGGGGGAACCCACGGTGGAATCGGTCGATTCTTCTTAGGGTTGGCAATGATGACCGCAGGGGGCTATCTCTTTCTGAGTTCAGTCAAAATCGTGAATAATTTTTCTTTGGGCTACAGTCTCTACAGGGTTGGGAGTCTCAACCTAACCAGTGGCCTTATATTAGTCCCGTTTATTTTCGGGATTGGCCTCATTTTTTACAACTCAGACAATTTCTTAGGCTGGCTGCTGGCAACGGGTTCAATGATTATGCTGTTGTTTGGTATCATCGCTAGCATTGATTTTCGATTAGACACCATGTCGGCCTTTGAGCTAATCGTCATTTTGGTGCTTGCAGTGGGGGGAGTTGGGATTTTCCTCAGCTCTTTACAGGACTTCAAGTAGTCGGCTAACCGTATACGGTCTATTCGGTGTAGTAACACACCTAAAATGGGCAGAACCAACACCTTACGAATCTTGGTGAATCTGAGATTATGGGATTGTTGACGCACTGGACCCCCCAATGAAAAATCAATCCCTGTGGCAGACGTTTCAAGAAGGCTATCGCAACGGCATTCGACACAGCAAATATCGCTGGGTCATTATTCTCGGTACGCTGTTTTATCTGCTTAGTCCCCTTGATATTTCCCCTGACTTTTTGCCAGTCATTGGCTGGGTTGATGATGGCCTGCTGGCCTCTCTGCTGATTGCAGAAGTCTCCCAGATGATGACGGAGAATTTCAAGGCCCGCAAGGACAAGAGCGCCGCTGAAACAGTTGAAGCCGTTGTCGATGTTGAAGCTGTCTCTGTTAGCTAGCCCCCTATTGAGTGACGAGCATTCAGGAGAACTGTCATGTAGTGCGGATTATGTTTAGCGCCCAATGATGTAGGCGAACTGTATTTGACCCTAATTTTTTGGAGACCTTAGTAAATGATGGCTAACACCAGCACCCCACAGATCACTGATACTCAAGCACCCCCTATGAATAGTACTCAGCCCATGACCGACAACTGGACTCAGCTCAGAGCTGAGGGCAGCACAAGACTCCAGCGGATTGGTAAAATTTTTCAGACTGCTTTTTCTGAAACCAAGACCGAATTTCAGACTGGGACTGAAGTAATGAAGCCCTTAGCCCAAGAGCTATCGTCAACGGTGGTAGACAATCTCAAAGAGACCAAGACCAAAATCAATGATGCCTGGAGCGATAAGCCCGGTAGTCCTGATTTGCCTACAACGCTGAAATCTCTCTTTGTCTCCCTAGCCAAAACAGCGAAGGCAAAGTTATTTCCTTGGTTTAAGTCTGAGGCACAGACGCTTGACGCGACGTTGATGAAAAACTATGGCGATCGCTACGGCGCAGCCAAGCACAAGGTCAAAGTAGCAAAGGCCTGGTATGCCCAAGCCACTGCACCCGTTGAGGTACCCATGGAAAAGCCACCCGTTACCGTTGACGTTGTTGCTGATGAGGTCAGTGAGGTTTCCTAGTATCGCTAGTTTTATGTCTCTCTTTGCAAGGTTGAAGATCTAATGCTTGGCGGGCCGCGATTGTCGCGGTCCGTTTTCTTTACGATTGAGAGACCTGCGGTGATCATTAGCATCACCCACTCTCTGCCAAAGATCTTGATCTTGACGATAAATTTCTAGGGCTTGAATCGCAGCTTGGGCCACCATCTCAGGGCCACCTGCAACTTGATCTATCAGAAATTGAAATGCGTCATCGGTTCGGAGCATTGCGATCGCAAGTAAACCCGACCCTCTCAATTCAGTCTCTCGTACCGTTTTCCACCAGCTCACTAAAGGCTCTAGGGCTTCGGGTTGCTTAGATTCCCCTAGCGCTAGAGCGACTAATTCTTGCACTTGAAGGTTAGGGTCGCTCAAAAAGCCTGACACAAAGGTCATTGATTGCGCTGGGGCCAACTGGAGCAGTGCAGCTAAGTATTCAGCCAGCACTTGGGGTTCATCGCCCAGCCTTGCCCGTAGCCTAAGCAGTGGGACACCTTGGGGATTCTCGCTATAGGCGATTGCACGAGCGGCGACCATCCGTGCCGGGGCTTCTGGATCGGCTAGTAAATCAGCTAGTTCTGTCATGACATTTGGGTGATGCGATCGCACCAAGCCCAAGGCACAGTTCCCCCGCAGCTTGGCGGCAGTATCTGTGCTTCCACCCCACACCGGCTCCATCTGTATATGGCGAATGCCCTGTAAGAATAGGTTTGTTGTGGATGCCTCTAGACGATAGAGCGTTTCAGCAATGGCTGTTTTTGCAAGACAATTGGGATCATTGTGACCGGCTTTGTCCATGAATCGCCCAAAGGCTTGGACTAGCTCTGGAATGAATTGCGTGATGCCCCGCTTACCGAAGTGCTTGGCAGATTGGGCAACAATGGAAGCTTGGCGACTGCTCAGCAGTTTGCACCACTGTTCTGACGTTTCTGGCGTCATGGGCATATCGCGCAGTTCAGCTAAGAGCGCTTGCTCCTGCTCTAATTTTCGAGACTTAGCCATGCTGAGTTTCCTGAGCTAGTACTTAAAGTACTGCTGTTCTGTTGGCGACGGGGTGTTGTCCGCCCTATATTCAGGGATTCGCTTGGAAGAATCGCACGCAGTGCATTGGGATTGCCGGAGGTGTCAGTCGATAGATAATTTAGTGTCAATGGGTTGCGATTGATTCTTTTTTGATAGATTCCTCAATTCATCGTTAGCCAATTTGTTTTTGGCTGTCGGAGAACCATTTCAGAACATTAGAGTCATAAGTACAACCGTTTGGAATAGAGCTGTTTGTTTTTATAAAAGCTGGGGAACCGTAGGCAATAGCTATAGCACAAGATGCCTTTTGAACCTCTAAAGGGGTGAATATATTCGAAGGCTCAATAATATGATTGCGAGTGCTAGGCCATAGTTTAGCGACATTAAAATTTCTACCAAAACTCGTTGCCATAAAGGAGGAAATCTCGTCCACGGGGGTTGCCATAAATGTTTGAACATACAGCTTCCCAATAGCAAAACCCGTTGTTTGAATATTTTGTGGTGAATTTATATTGAAATTAGCTGCTTGCATCCCAAAGTGGTTGGTTTGTCCATTATCCTTTGAATTTGGACTATATTTTCCTACCCAGACATACCAATTATCAGGGATAGTCATTGTATCTTTTATAAATCTTCTATGATCTTGTGGAATCATTGCCGTCTTTGGATCAGCATATTCATAAACAATAGAAAACATTGCTGACCACGCTGAAATGAGTTTAATGCTTTCACTAGAAACTCTTGTCCAATCTCCCCTTATTAAAGGAACAAGATGAGGCTTGGTCGATTGCTGAAGTTTGCTCATCCATCCATTATTACATGCACTACAAACAACTCTTAGCCTTTGAGAATGAAAGTTTCCCGCTCGATTTAGCTTGCCTTCTCTTATCTCTGAATCTAGATAAGTAGTATGGTGCCGAGTACTCCCAGTGTTGATATCGATGTAATTTCTAAGCCATTTTGGATATACATGCTCCTTTGATAAAGACCTGTCTGAATGGCAGAAAATACACTTCTTCTTCATCCCGTCTATTCGAGTTTTTCTTGGCATCTATTCTAGAAATACTAATGCTACATATTGTAGTACGGTGTTCTTGATCTGAGCAAGACTCAATCAAGTTTTTAAACGTAGAGCATACTCCACTCCTCAGATTTAGCTTTGCACCGCAGCCCCCCATTTTTTCTCTCTGGCGCTCTCCATCAGTTCAGCACGGGTCTACTAGAAACATTAAACTCTTGCAAAGGAAGGCTTCTAGTTGTTTCTTTAAGAATAGCTAGAATGCTGTGCTGATCAGGAGTCGCACAGATTTATCACGCCTTAAAGGATCAGTGCCTTCTGTAGAAGGGGCTAGAGCTAGAAAAGCCCCAAATGGATTCAAATTACTAGAGCGTTGCCATCATCAATCAGTTTCGCAAAAAAAAAGTACATGCTTACAAAGCCAGAATCAGGCATGATTATGTTCTTTGGACAAGGTTATATGCTTATCTGCCAACTTTGCGATCGCACATATCCCAAGCTCACAGTCCACCACCTCATTCCCCGACAACAAAAATCACGATTTCTATCAGCTTACGTTGCGTGTTCTGACCGAGACTGGCTCTGCAGCAGGTTCATGCTGGGCTGACTCACTCGTCTGAGCGAAATAGAGGCCCGTTAACACCACGGCAAACCCGACCCATGTAATCGGGCCAAAGTGTTCAACAAAGATAAACCAGGCTAAAATCGCACTGATAATCGGCTCCAGCAATAAAAACAGCGAGACAAAACTGGAAGAGAATTGATCCATACAAGCGGCAATCAAGCGCTGGCCTAGCCCTTCGCAAATAATTCCAAGGCCCAGTACTGCAAAAATGGCAGTGCGCGTTGTCGGAAACACTTGGCCTTCAGTGGTGAGCACAATAGGCAGCAAAAACGCACTGCCGATAATGCAGCGCCACAGCAAAATGGTGGTTGCCGAAAATCGCTGCCGAAGTTGCTCCACCAACAAAAAGTAGATGCCCAAAAAGACCGCTGACAGTAGCGCATAGATATCACCCGTCAACAGGCCACCACCACTGTTCAGATCAGAAAGGCCCAAGAAAATCGCTCCCGAAAGAGCCACCGCCATGCCCGCTAAAAAACGGCCATCAAATCGCTTACCCAAGAAACACCAAGCGCCAATACTGGTGAAAATAGGGGTGAGGTTGCTCAGCAACATACATTTAGCAACGCTTGTGTACTGCAGCGAAAGCGCCCATAAGCCCAGAGATATCATAGAAATAAGCCCCACACTCACCAGCAAAATCCACTGCTGGGTCGTAATCGGCTCTTCATTTTTGGGTTCTTGAGGCGCTGCAGTCCACTGGGCGATGAGTCGGCCCGTGCCAAACACAACGGCAAAAATCAACAGGCGATTGAGAACGGTTCCATTGGCCCCTAGCTCTGTTTCACTCAGTCGAATAAAGATAGGGGCAAAGGAAACAGCCAACAGCGCCACACAAAGCGTTGCCATCGGTAGCCATTGAGA
>JBAUJD010000591.1:0-4613 GCA_049683515.1 Thermosynechococcaceae cyanobacterium
ATCTTGTCGTACCTCGATCCAGTTCAGGTCAATTTCTCGGTCACATTCGGGGGATAAGGCTGCATGGGAGGCCACCACCTGACTTTTATCTCAAACTTCATCACGGTTTATTCTGAGACCACTATGACAAGTGCCGTTAAAACACTGCGACTAGCAGAACACCGACAGCAGTTCCCCGCCCTTAAAAATAAGCTCTACTTCAATTATGGTGGGCAGGGACCGCTCTCTCAACCCGCCCTAGATGCTATCCAATCGGCCTACATCCACGTCCAAGAGATGGGTCCCTTTACCGGAGCCTCAAATCGCTGGATTTTTGAACAGGTGGAAAAGGCGAGAGGTGCGATCGCAACCCAACTCAACGTCGATCCCACCACCATTACCCTCACCGACTCCGTTTCCACCGGCTGCAACATTGCCCTATGGGGCCTCAACTGGAAACCTGGGGATCACCTCCTGCTCACAGACTGCGAGCATCCTAGTGTGTTTGCCACTGCCCAGCAGCTTCAGCGCCGCTTCGGCATTGAATTTTCGACCTGCCCGATTCTAAATACCCTCAACGAAGGTGATCCCATTGCCGCCGTAGTTGAACACCTCAAGCCCCAAACCCGGATGTTGGGGATCAGCCATGTGCTTTGGAATACCGGCCAAGTCTTGCCGCTCCAGGCCATTATCCAAGCCTGTCGCCAGCAAAACCCTGAACTGATCACGATGGTAGATGCCGCGCAGTCCGTGGGAGTTCTGCCACTATCGCTAGCAGAGTTAGACGTTGATTGCTACGCCTTTACCGGTCATAAATGGTGGTGTGGGCCTGACGGCCTTGGCGGTCTTTACGTGAGTCCTCGTGCCCTAGAAAAACTAGAGCCAACCTATATGGGCTGGCGCGGCGTCACGATGAGTCCATCGGGCTATCCCACCGGCTGGAAACCCGATGGTCGCCGTTTTGAAATTGCCACCTCAGCCTATCCCCTCTTTGTGGGCTTAACCGCAGCCCTCGAATACCAACAGCAATGGGGCACTGCTCAAGACCGGTATCAGCGCATCCTGCAGCTCAGTCAATTGCTATGGCAGCAGCTTAGTAAGATCTCTAGCATCTGTTGCCTACGCTCCTCTGCACCAGCGGCAAGTCTGGTGTCGTTCACCATTGACGGCTTAGACCATTCGCAGCTTGTTCAAGAACTTGAACGCCAGCACATCATGGTGCGTCTGATTGCTGACCCCAACTGCATCCGAGCCTGCGTGCATTACCTAACGCTCGAATCTGAGATTGAGCAACTAACCGCAAAAATTTCAGAACTCGTCGGAAATTAATGAAAGGCTGATTGCAGAGATGGCTCCATTTTGGTGTCTCGCTTTACAAATGAGCACAATCACCTCCGTAAAGTTACGGAGGTGATTAGGGTGATGTTACAAAATTTCCGTGTAATTACTGACGAGACTCTCGGTGAATATTCGGTACTGTTTGAAGGTAGGTCCGACTCTGATTCAGTGGGGCCTGATCAGCACTTCTATGACAGCCTTCGGCTCCGTCCTGACTTGCTGAGTTTCGGGGGAATCAATTGTTGATAGCCGTTGTGGCATTTTGTCACAGCGCATTTAGAACCACCTACTCTGTCGCTTTGTCGGCACGCTCACGTCGTTTACGAAGGTCTTACCCACTCAAAAATACTGTTCGCTCAGCAAGAACTGAGCACCCGTTGATTTAGCAAGCCTATCTCACACCCTCACATATTATGATGACGGAAAAAAGTATCCGGGACACCTATAGCAATATAGAAGAGACCTCCGCTGAAGGGAAGCAGTTAGCCATTAGCCTTAAATTTCACTACGCTGAAACGCTCAGGCACATGACCCTGCAAGAAACCCTTCAGACGATGGCTGAGGTCTGGGAAATTTGCAACAAGCAGTAGAGCTGAAGCCTATTGCAGCATCACAACCTATATTTTAGCTTTTAAGCGGAAAGCCCTACCTAAAAGCTAAGCGGAGAGCTGGACTTGGCCGAACCTGCGATCGCGTCTTTCATACTGCCGCAACGCCTCATGAAACGCTGCCCGGTCAAAATCAGGCCACAGGGTATTGGTGAAATATAGTTCTGTATAGGCCAACTGCCAGAGCAGATAGTTGCTGAGCCGCGTTTCCCCGCTGGTGCGAATCAATAGGTCGGGGTCAGGAACTGTCCCCGTGTAAAGCTGCCGTCCCAGAACCTCTTCTGTAATCTGTGACGGCTCTAGATTACCCTGCTGAACCTGTTCAGCAATGTGCTGGCAAGCATGAACCATCTCTAATCGACTGCCATAATTGACCGCCACCACCAAATGAACCGATTGATTCGCTGCCGTTACCGTCGTCGCTCGCTCAATCTGTCGCTGCAGAGGTGGTGCTAACGCTGTTGTATCTCCAATGAAAGAAATGCGGACCCCCTCACGGTTCATTTCATCAAGTTCTCGTTGTAAAAGACGCTCAAAGAGCAGCATCAAAAAGTCCACCTCTTCGGTGGGACGTCGCCAGTTTTCTGTTGAGAAGGCATAGGCCGTCAGCGTCGAAATGCCCCAGTCTTTGCAGCAGCGCAGCAGATCTTTCAGCATGCGTGCGCCCTGTCGGTGCCCTGCCACGCGGGGGAATCCTTGGCGAGTAGCCCAGCGGCCATTGCCATCCATAATGACGGCGACGTGCTGAGGTAAGCATTGAGGATTGAGGTCTGCAGGTAAGGTTGAGAGATCTTGAGCGGTCATAGTGATGAAACGGCATGAGTCATAACGTTCTTCAGCGATGGAAGCAGTCTTGATATTTGCTGTGCCCAGCTTAGGGGGCACCGTAGAGTCTCGTCAGTCGGCGAAGGTCGGGTCTTGCCACCCTTCAAAGTCGGGTAAGTCGGAGCCGTACTTGAAGCAAAATAAAAACAGCCCCTAACCCGTGGGTTGAGACTGCTTGAGGGCTTATTTTCGGTGAGGAGAGTGATTTATAGAGCAATAATGTCTCTGTCTTGATATCTTTAGTGTGCCCCGGTCGCAACCCAATCGATCTCTGCAGCGGAACGGCTTGTTAACTCCCGTCGTCATCATGCATTCAATCGTATTGATGAGGTTCAGTCTCTATGATTAGGAATATTTTCTACTTTGGTTTAGGTGCCGTTGCCTCTGCGTTCATTAGCCATGCGGGGGTGCCCCTGTGGTCGTACTTTACGCAGGTTATCAACTGGGATGTGGCAGAAGATGCCGTCCGTGATGTGGGTGGCGTAGTCACCAAGGACGCAAAGCCGCCCGCGCGGAAGAATTAACTGCTTTCAGGGGCTGTGATCACGATGCAGAAAGGTTTAAAGGTTTTTGTGGGTATCGCCACTGGCACCGCGAGTGTTTTCATGCTGTTTGCATTATTGATCGTGGGCAGTGGCTTAAATGACGATATTCATCGGGCCGATGTTGGGGTGGTGCTGGGCAATAAGGTCGAAACAAACGGTCAACAAGTCAAAATAGGGATCGCTCAGCAATTACGTTAAACTGCATTTCTACGCAGACAGATATAGAAAGAGGCTTGCGATGCGTGTTCTCGTCACTGGTGTAGCCGGTTTTATTGGCTTTCATCTCGCCCAGCGGCTCCTCACCGAGGGTGTGCAGGTGTATGGCATTGATAACCTCAATGACTACTATGATGTGCGCCTCAAAAAAGCCCGTCTCGATCAGCTTGTCGGTCAGCCGCAGCTTACGTTTCAGTACCTTGATGTTTGCGATCGCACCGCCATCACCCAACTCTTTGCCGATCAGCCCTTCGACGGCATCGTTCATCTCGCTGCCCAGGCCGGGGTGCGCTACTCCATTGAAAACCCCAACGCCTATGTCGATACCAATCTAGTGGGGTTCATGAATATTCTAGAGGCCTGCCGCCACCACCACATCGGCCACCTCGTGTTTGCCTCGTCAAGCTCTGTTTATGGCACCAATGAAAAAGTTCCCTTCTCCGTCGAAGACAACGTCGATCATCCTATCTCGCTCTACGCGGCGACCAAAAAGGCCAACGAGCTAATGGCCCATTCCTATAGTCATTTGTATGGCTTACCGATGACAGGGTTACGGTTCTTTACGGTGTATGGCCCTTGGGGACGGCCCGATATGGCCTATTACAAATTTGTAGATGCGATCGCAAATCAGCGCCCCATCGATATCTACAACCACGGCAAAATGGAGCGGGACTTCACCTACATTGACGACGTTGTGGAAGGCGTGGTCCGAGTCCTCGCTCGCAAGCCCGACGTAATCGGTCAAGCGCCCTACAAAATCTACAACATTGGCAACCACAGTCCCGTCAGTCTCATGCACTTCATCGAAGTCATCGAATCAGAGCTAGGCATTGTCGCCGAGAAAAATTGGCTCCCCATGCAGCCCGGAGATGTACCCGCCACCTATGCCGATATCACCGAGCTGAGTCAGGATGTTGGATTTGAACCTCGCACTCCCATTGAAGAAGGGATGCGTCATTTTGTGAATTGGTACCGTAATTATTCTCGAGAGACTAGACCAGTTGATCCCGCTAGCCCTAACATCCCCCATGCTCGGGTGAAGTGACGGCCCTTAATCCTGATTACTCCTGGCACCAATTCCCATACATCTAGACAACAGGCC
>JBAUJD010000592.1:0-2719 GCA_049683515.1 Thermosynechococcaceae cyanobacterium
TCGCCATTCTTTGATCACAATACTGCGAGTAACACCGCTGACGAACGGCTTTGGGCGATTCTTTGAGGCTGCAGGCTTTTTCGACTGGTGTTGAGACTGCTGCAGCGCCGCAACAAAAATAGCGGGAAAGAATGTATAGGTGAGCCAAGCGACACTGCCGGTTAATACCGTCATGAGCAAGATGGCCTGTGGCTCTAGCAACAAAGCACGGACAGGTAGCCATAACCAACTCTCGCGCCTCCATAGAGCATTATTGACGATGTAATCTTGCCAGAGCTGCTGGAACTGTTGAGCATCCCAGGCTATCAAAAGGAGAGGGCCAACAAAACAGACCAGTGCAAAAAAAATGGGAATGAGAAAGAATAAACGACGGGTTCCTCGGACACCCAGCCAGCGGATCAGAACCAGGCCGCTGCACGTCGATAGACTGGCAAATATCACGGTTAGCTGCAGCCCAACAATTGCCATGCCGATCAAAGGCTGTACGGACCGCATCAATACAGCGGCACAGCAAGAGATAGGGAGTGCAACGCAGTAAATCGAAAGCGATTGGAATATAAACTTACAGAACTGTGCCCTAAAGAAAACCTGCGGGTTGAGGGGCGAGGACGCGGGCAAATCAAAGGCTGCAGGCCGAGTCAGAACGCGAGAAAAGCCCGGTAAAACACACAACAGCAGGTAGAAAAGATAAAAACCTAAAGAGTTAACCGCAGTCCAGAAGGCTTGGTCAGGGTCACGGGCATAGTTATCCCGAAATGCCTGAAGACTGCTGTAGGCGTAATCATTGAAGTTTGCTAGGACGATCCAGCCAATACAAATGCTCAGCGGGATTGCCAAAATGATCAGCAGGGCTGTGAACAAATTGACAAACATATCGCGCCCCTGTGGATCACGGCACCATAAGCGCCATTCGTGGCGAAGCAGCCAAGGTAAAGTTCCGACACGCATAACAATAAACCTGAAAATAATGCCCCCGCTCTTTTAGGGTGCCCTTTTCCAGTTCTTTCCAGTGCTGAGTGCCAGGGTAGCTCTGTTTAGTACGGAATCAACGAATCGCCGAGTTTGCGACTGCGCTGATAGGACCGAGCCATAATCACAATCAACAGACCCACCAGCAAAAGGCAGGAAAGCCAGTCTTGGGCGTTGGCAGCAACCGCGAGACTACACCCATTGGTTAGGGCAAGAAACTCATACATTGTCAGCGCATCATCTCGCCCCATGAAGCTCAGCTCAGCTAAATCTTTCGGAGCCTGATCTAAAGGGCAAACATTCCAGAGCGCCAGTATCGCCTGAGTGATGGTGATGGGAATCAGAAACCCAATCAGTAATATACCGGGACCATTGAGCAGCTTGATCACAACCCCAGCGGGAATGAAAACACACCAAAGAAACATCAGAGTAGACAGTAACTTGATGGTCCGCAGTTTTAGACTGCCAATGGGTGCCGTTCCCAGCCATCTGGCACTCTGATCTTTAATCAAACAAATCCGGACCAGTAAGAGGGTAGAGAACCCAGCCCAGAAAAGCGTAAATAAGGCCCATAAATCAACGAGGGTTGAAGGTGGAGCAATTGAGTGAGCAGTATAGAAATAATGCATACCCAACATCAGTAGACCGAAGAAAACGATCATCGTCAGTGTGCTGCTCCAAAGCTTCGGAGAGCGCAGAAGTATTCGCCATTCTTTACGGAAGATACTGCGGACAACACCGCTGATAAACTGCTTCTGAACGTATTTTGTAGATTGCCGCCGCTTTACCTGTGACTGCTGCATGACGCGCAGGAACACCGTCGGCAAAAAACGATAGCTCAACGCAGTCAGTCCCACGCTCCACAAGGTTGTGAGCAAGATGGCCTGTGGCTTGAGTAAAAGCACTTGGGCCAGCAACCAAAGCCAGCTTTCATGACCATACACTGGGTTCTCTAGAAAATCTTTTAATAGGGGTTGCATCTCCCATGCGCCAGCGCCAATGCCAAAAGCATTGAAGATAGCTGTAAAAGACAGTAGCCACAACGGCAAGAAAATCAGTCTGCCAACCAAGGCCGCTCGTTTGACTCCGAGCCATCTTGCTAGCCCTAGCCCCACCCACATCGCTAGGCCGTTGCACAGCAAGGATACAACAATGGTGATGATCGCAAACCCCGCAATTGGCTGTAGCGACCTTACTGCCAGGGCAGTGCAAAGGGCGTAAGGCAAAAAGCCAACATTGCTGATCAGCCCCGTTAAAAACAGTTTGGCAAACTGCATCTTGAAAATACGTCGGGCGCTTAGGGGTGATGATGTGAGCAGGTCTGAGCCTGTAGATTGCTCAAGCGCTGCGAACAGTCGGCTCAAGTTATCAAAGAACGTGACTTCAAAGAAGAGAGTTGAAATTGCGATCGCAACCCACAACCCAACATCAGGATTCTGAACCAGATGCTGCCGAAAGTCTTGTAGTTCACTACTAAAGCCGTCTACGGCAATGATGACGACGCTACCAATACAGGCTATGACCAAGGACATCCAGATGGTCTGAATGTACAACTCCCCGAAAGCGCTGCGAAGCCCTAAGCGCCATTCATGGCGAAGTAGCCAAGGTAGAGTTCCGACACGCATACCAACAATCCTGAAAATAATGCCCCGCTCTTTTACAATACCTTCGCCAAATCATGAGGAATTTTCAACACTGTTTCTAGGGTGTACAGCGCCTAGATTGGCAGCCTTTCTCAAGACCTGTGCCC
>JBAUJD010000593.1:0-10317 GCA_049683515.1 Thermosynechococcaceae cyanobacterium
TAGCCGTTAAACTCTTGAAAAAAGCCATAATTCTTCCCATGATTTTCTTTACAGTCTTACACTGAACACATCCCTGAACCAAAGATATTATCCGACACTCTGAGCCAGTCGCTCAACCAAGTTGAGAGAAGTGACATGCCCCTACTGATCTGCACTAGAGTAATTTAGACACTCAAATTTTATTACCATATTGATATTTAGAGGAGGCTCACAAGGAGAAATAGTCATAAGTAAGGTCAGGTATTACAGTCGGGTGGATATCAATAAAGTCATGTTGAGTATCGATCACAAGCAAAACTATGGTTTGGGTGAGTTTCCCGTCGAAATTACCTGTCTAAAGCTCACTAACTTGAGTTGAAAGCATAACCATTGTTATCGCCTACGCCAGTGGCTCTATTCTACAAGCTTGCCCTTGAAGTGCATAATGTTCGGCGGCGAAATCTCCAGTCGCTCAAAATATACCAAAATGCTTAGGGCGAAGACATCCCAGTCTACGAGTCGTTCATCATTGGCATTCCTTTAAGATAGAGAAAACGCACTTTCTACACTTATGCCAAAGCAGTCTCTAAGCCTCATCAAAAGTATCTCCATTCTGCTAATCTCTGCAGCATTAGGCTTAGAACTATGGAATCTCTGGACGCATACCACACAGAGTCAAAGTCCTCAAGTCTTACAACCAATATTAGGCGTTGACCGGATCATCCTTGCCATTCATGCTGTCGAAGGTGTTATCGCTGCGATCTATGCACCGTTTCGGCAAAGGCAACCTATTGTCTATGCCGTCTATACCTTCTTCGTCGGAACAGCAGGTCTAGTAGAGCTATTTAAACCCCAGGAGCACCCACAATGAAAATCTGGGTGGATGCTGATGCTTGCCCCAACGCCATTAAAGAAATTCTTTACCGAGCCGCCAATCGAGTCAAAATACCGCTGATTTTGGTTGCCAACCACTATCTGCGCCCGCCCGCCTCTGAGCTGATCACAGCCATTCAAGTCCCCAAAGGATTTGACGGAGCCGATCAACATATCGTCGAGAATTTAGAACCGGGAGACCTCGTGATTACCGCCGATATTCCGTTGGCGGCGGATGTGATTGCCAGCCAAGCCCATGCCCTCAACCCTAGAGGAGAGTTCTATGACAAAAACAACATTCGCGAACGGCTGGCGCTGCGAAACTTTATGGATGAACTTCGGAGTGGCGGCGTCGATACGGGGGGACCACCGGCACTGCACCAACGCGATCTACAAGCCTTTGCCAATCAGCTTGATCGGTTCTTAACAAAGCACTGCAGTTCATAATTAAAGATAGAGAGGGTCTAAGATGGTACGCAAAACTAGACGAAACTTCTTGATTGCAAGTTTAGCGGCGGCAGGAGGCGTCGTGAGCTGCAAAGCTTTGACTCAGACGAGCCGTGAATCCTCTTCGCTAAAATTGCCGGATTCAACCATGCCAGAGCGATTGCTCGGCAAGACGGGGATAACACTCCCTATTTTAGGCTTAGGCGGCGCTGGACGAACGCCTCTGTCAAAACAAGGGCAAGAAGCAGATGCAATAGCACTTGTCGAAAAAGCTCTTCAGCTTGGCATTCGTTACTTTGACACTGCTGCTAGCTATGGCCCCAGCGAAGATTATCTAGGTAAAGTCTTGCCCTCTCACCGGAAAAAGGTGTTTCTAGCCAGTAAGACAGCAGCCCGAGATCGCGATGGAGCCTGGAAAGAGCTAGAGCGATCGCTCCAACGCCTCAATACCGACCATCTTGATCTATGGCAGTTGCACCATGTGTCTTACCCAGAGCATCTTGAAGCGATCTTTGCCAAAGACGGTGCCATTCAAGCCATCAAAGAAGCCAAGCAGCAAAAGATTATTCGCTTCAGCGGCATTACCGGACACCATGAACCCGATATTATTGCCGAGGGTTTGCAACGCTATCCCTTTGACACCACTCTCGTTTCGATTAATGCGGCTGATAGTCATCATCCGCGCCCCTTTGCTCCCACTGTGTTACCCGTGGCCCAAAAGCAAAATGTGGGCGTGATTGCCATGAAAATACCGGCCTATGGCAAGTTATTGAAACCCGGCATTTTGAATATGCAGCAGGCGATGGGGTATTCTCTCTCGTTGGCAGGGGTTCACTGCTGCATCATTGCGGCAGAATCGCCTCAGCAACTGGCAGATAATGTTGCCGTTGCCAGCCAATATCAACAACTGGCAGACCAAGACTTGAAAACAATTGAAAAACTAACGGCTAACGTCTGGGAAGAAAATACTTTTTTCCGCGCTTGGGGTTAGCTCTCCGTCGGTCCTGTCAGTGACGGTAGCTGGTTCTCTCGCTCAATGAGTTGCTGGTTGATGCACTCTAGCAGAGGAAGTGTTAGTTCAGATTGTTCTTGAGCAGAATCGAGAGCGATGTCTAAGTTGAGTGAAGGCAGAGCCTCCTGCATTGATTGCGATGGATACCTCTGGTCACGCAGCGCATGAACGAACTTTAGAGTTTTGAAGGCATCAAACCAGCTCCATAGAAACAGCCGGAAATGTTGAAGGTCACTACATTGGCGATAGGCTTGCTGCAGCCGAGTCTCTAGCGCCATGCTCTGCAGAATATCCAATAGGATTGCGTCTGCAGGCCACCATGATGAGAGTCCTTGGGTTTGGATTTGAGTGCGATCGCACCACAATGTCTCCACCAGTCCTAACCAATCCCGAAGCTGCCCAAAAATCTCAGGATTATAAAGTTGCAGCTCTGGTTCTGATACCAGCTTCCCCATCGCAGCCCCCGTGCCAAAGGGAACTCGCTGCGACACCCTCGAAGATAGAGAAACAATGGGTGTTTTCAGTCGAACCACTTTGCCTGTTTTCGCCAGCTTATTAAGCATATAAAAATCTTCTGCTGCCCGTCGTTTCGGGAAGCCGCGCACCATCACATAGTTTCGGACATTGATTTTCATTAAGCTACCGATGGTTTGGAATGCATAGGGTGACCCCGCCACCGCCAACTGAAGCACGTAATAGCGCAGTGAAATCTCATACTGCAAAATATTGCGGTGAATTGGCTGATGCCGAAAGGGATAAATTGCAGCGGCAATGTCTGGATCTGCCGATCCAAAATAGCTGAGCGGGAGTTCTACATCTGCATCGGTGCAGTGAATCCAAGGGGACGCGACGCGGTTGTGAGCGATACAGGCAACGGCAAGATCCCCACCAATTTTGCGTGCGAGTCCGACTCCTTGTTTTTTCGGCAGCAATCGTCCCTGACTACAGCAGTCCACAATCAGCAGCGCAGACTGGTTGCGATACGGCACCACCGTCAGCGGAGAGCCGGGGTGGAATTGCTCAAGAAAAGTACGCGTATTGTGTACCGAAGCAGCATATTCAGATGTCAACGGCTCGTCAGCTTCTGCTGCATTAACGACCACAATGACCAGCGTATTGTGCAGATCAGCAGGCAGCACCTGCTCTAGGCAGTTTGTGGCCTCGTTATAGACCGGAATAACAAGGACAAATTCATAAGACTGGGACAATAAGTTTGGATCAAACTCAGTCGCCATCGGTTCGGCATAGCGTTCTAAATAAGAACGAGAGAGAGCAGGAAGCATATTTTGAATACACTGCTACCGCCGTTGATTGGCAGCGATGACAATTTGAGCACAGGCTTCAGCATCTGATTTAGCATTGTGATGCTGCAGCGGAATATCAAGCGCAGCACAAACGTTGGGTAGCTTGGTAGGGCGAATATTCCAGACCTGACGCGCCAGTTTGACCGTGCATTGATAGGACCACATCGGCGGCGTAATGAGGGCCGCTTGGCAGCAGGTGAGCATGACCTTACGATCAAAGCTGGCATTGTGAGCGGCAATGAAGTCTATGTCTTGGAGCTGCTCTAACATTTCGGGCCACAGCTCAGAGAAGGTGGGCTGATCTTCAACATCGTCCCAGGTCAACCCGTGAATGTGGGTAAATTCAAACTGGCTGCGGGGTGGACGAATCAGCCAGTAGTGAGAACTTAGAATCTGATTATGGTTGCCGCGCACAATTGCGATCGCACAGGCGCTATCGGCCCCCCGATCTGCCGTCTCAAAATCAATCGCTGCAAAATGTCCAGCCATGCAAGTCCTCTCAAGTCGCTGTCCCTTGTCAACCCACTCAAGGAAACCTTTAAACTTTGCCCCACTTCCATTTCAGGCTAAAATAATCACATCATTCTTAATCAAATTGGCTAACTAATGGATATCGTCACCTTGGGCTGGGCTGCAACTTTGACCGTATTTACCTACTCCATCGCCATGGTTGTCTGGGGACGCCACGGCATGTAGGCATTCATTTTCAATAGAGCAAGCGAATCATGGATAATCTTGTTTTTAATCTGATTTCGCTGACGGCATTCGGTCTGTTAGTGATGGTAACGTTAGGTATTGTCTACCTAACCTATGCTGAATGGCGCGATCGCCGTCGTATCGAGCAAGAGCAACGCGGAAATCGCCGATAGTCCTTATGTCTTCAACATCACAGCAGCTCAGCGCCCAGTTTCAACAGGCGCTGAGCTTAGCTTTTGGTTCCGAATACGCGAATGCTGATCCACTGCTAGGGGTTGCCAGCAATCCTAAGTTTGGCGACTATCAAGCCAATGTGGCGCTGCCGCTGGCGAAGCAACTGGGCCAGCCACCTCGTAAAATTGCAGAACAAATCCTTCAGCACCTCTCCGTCGATGATTCCTGTGAGCCGCCCACCATCGCAGGGCCAGGGTTCATTAATCTCACATTGAAGGCAAGTTATCTTGAAGAGCGTCTGCAGGCAATGCAGGCGAGTGACCGTTTGGGTGTTGCAACAGCTTCCCCTGCTCAAAAAATTGTGGTTGATTTCTCTAGCCCCAATATCGCCAAAGAAATGCATGTGGGGCATTTGCGCTCCACCATTATTGGTGACTGCATTGCGCGAGTGTTGGAGTTTCAGGGGCATGACGTTCTGCGGCTTAACCATGTCGGTGACTGGGGCACCCAGTTCGGGATGCTGATCACCTATCTGCGCGAAGCCTACCCTGCGGCCTTAACCACTTCGGATGCTTTAGATATTGGCGACTTGGTGACCTTCTATAAGCAGTCAAAACTCCGTTTCGACGCTGACCCTGACTTTCAAGAAGCATCGGGGCAGGCCGTGGTCAAGCTTCAGGCTGGCGAGGAAGAAACAATACAGGCATGGCAGTTGCTCTGTGATCAGTCTCGTCGAGAATTTGACAAGATTTACCAGCGCCTCAATATTCAACTCACAGAGCGCGGGGAATCGTTTTATAACCCGCATCTAGAGCCGGTCATCACCGATCTCAAAGAAGCTGGACTACTTGTAGAGGATCAGGGCGCTCAATGTGTCTTTCTAGAAGGGTTCACCAATAAAGAGGGTGAACCACAGCCCTTGATTGTGCAGAAATCGAACGGGGGCTATAACTACGCCACTACAGATTTAGCGGCCTTGCGCTACCGCATTGGGCAAGATGGTGCACAGCGAATTATTTACATCACAGACGCAGGACAAGCCAATCACTTTGCTCAGGTTTTCCAGGTAGCGCGGCGAGCCGGCTGGATTCCTGAAACGGTTGATATTGTTCATGTTCCCTTTGGCGTGGTCCAAGGCGAAGACGGCAAGAAGCTCAAAACTCGCTCTGGTGAAACAGTGCGGCTGCGGGATTTGCTAGATGAAGCGATCGCAACTGCCAAAACTGACCTAGCCCAACGTATTGAAGCTGAAGAGCGCACCGAAACCCCAGAATTTATTGAAGAGGTGGCCCGTGTAGTAGGGCTAGGGGCCGTTAAGTACGCTGACCTGAGCCAGAATCGCACCAGTAACTATATCTTTAGCTACGACAAAATGCTGGCCCTACAGGGGAATACAGCGCCCTATCTGATCTATGCCTACGTCAGAGTGCAGGGCATTAGTCGTAAGGGTGATATTGATTTTACGCAGCAGAGCGATCTAAAAATCCAGCTTAATGAAGAGGCAGAATTAGTTCTCGCCAAGCATTTGATCCAGCTTAGCGATGTGCTCGATCAGGTGGCGGCAGATCTGCTGCCGAATCGGCTGTGCCTCTATCTATTTGAGCTGAGCCAAAAGTACAACCAGTTTTATGATCGTTGCCCTGTCTTGCAAGCAGAAGAGCCAGCGCGAACATCGCGGCTGGCGTTGTGTGACCTGACAGCTCAAACCCTAAAGTTGGGATTGTCGCTCTTGGGCATTGATGTTGTGGAACGCATGTAGTTTTGGCATTAATGCTTGAGGGGTTTGCCTAAGCAGCATAACTACAGTCCTGGCAATGGCGTTTACCGCGTCAAAACTGTATAACTCCTAAAGTTCCGCTTGTTATACCGCTCTGAAGCTGGATAATAACGTAATGAGAGTCTTTAGGCAGCTTGTAAGCTGGTGAATATATAGTTAGGCACTAAGTTTATTTGGGTATTCTAAAGAGTATTAGTCTCTATTTAGTTGAATGCCGTACAACATCTCGGAGCTTCTCGTAATAGCAATCTCATCAAGTGTTTTGTTTGATACACGCGAGGAACATGAGATTTATGAGAAACAGGGACTTAAGGAATATGTAGATTTTCAAATTGCCAATGAAGAAAAACCTTTGAATAAGGGTACAGCGTTTCATCTTATCGAAGCAATGTTGAGACTGAACACCCTCAATAGTTGTAAGCGAATCGTTGAAGCTGTAATCTTATCTCAGAACGAACCTGAGGCTGGTCTACGCATCATGAATTCTGTTGAGCATCATGAATTAGATATTACACGAGCTGCATTTACTGGCGGTGAATCAGTTGCTCGATATCTTCGACCATATAATGTATCGTTATTCTTGTCGAGAAATGAAAATGATGTTCGTGAGGCTATTGAGTCAGGCTTTGCTGCTGGACTTTTGTATAATCCTCCTGAAAATTTTGAGAGTGAGATGAACCAGCTACGCATTGCTTTTGATGGTGATGCAGTTATTTTTTCGGATGACTCAGAGAGGATATTCCAAGAGCAAGGGATGGAAAATTTTTTTGAACATGAGAGACAGAATGCTGCCAATCCGATGACTGAAGGTCCATTTGGCCAATTTCTTAGACTCATAGCAAAAATTCAAAAGGATCAGGAAAATCTAACTGAGCTTGGTGGTATACCACCAATAAGGACAGCCCTTGTCACAGCTCGAAATAGCCCCGCTCATAAGCGAGTATTTTATACATTAAGAGCTTGGGAAATAAAGATTGATCAGATGTTTTTCTTGGGAGGCATCAGTAAAGATCAAGTTTTGAAAGAATTCCGTCCTCACATCTTTTTTGATGATCAAGACGTTCATGCCGAACCAGCCTCTCATCACGTCCCTTCAGCTAAAGTACCTACTGCAAGAAAGAAGAAAAGTAAGGATAACCCAGATCAACTTGAACTTCTTAGTATTTCAGAGCAAGTTGAACAAGCTGTTGAGTTGTAAGCTTAACCAGCGCTTTCACACGGAACGGCGGCATACGCTATCGGTTATGATGCAAACAATATCGTCGGCCGGTGAAGCGCAAGCCGTTAGGCTTGCATCTTGCAGTGCGTAGACCGATGACCCCAAAATCCACTTTGGGTCATCGTTTTTGATAAGCTTTGGGTGTCATACCTGTCATCTGGCGGAAGACTTTTGTTAGATGAGTTTGATTTGCAAAGCCACAATCTAGAGCAACGTTGCTCATTGAAATGGCTTGCTGCGTCAGGGCTTGCGGTTTCAGTAATTGTTTGGCTCGTTCCACACGTTGTTGTATCAAATACTGATAAGGCGCAATTCCCATTGATTGTTTGAAGGATCGGCTGAAGTGGGATTCGCTCATGCTAGTCAGGGTCGCCAAATCCAAAATCGATACATCTTGTGTCAAATTCGCCCTCATATAATCAATGACTCGCTCCAACTGTGATTGGGGTAAACCCTTGGTTTTGAACTCAGGTTTGCTGACTGCATAGTTTTGCACTAAACGAGCGGCAAGCGCTGTTCCCAATGACTCGCCATACAACCTGCCAGACAGACAACCCGTTTGAATTTCCGTCTTGAGCGCGATCGCTAACTGCTGGATCACCGGATCAGCTATTGCAAACTGCGGAATCAGTTCTATTTCGCACTGCATCGAGTCCTGAATGGCTTGATTGAGCAATGTTGGACAAATCGCAATCACCGAAAACTCGACTTCCTGATCCCAGTTTATCCAACGATTTAGAAATGCTGGGATAACATCTACACGACCGTTGCCGTGGGCGTAGTGTTTAAATTTGCCGTCCAAATGACGCTCTGCTTTGAAGCAACTTTTGGGGGTTGTAACTACCAGTGAATGTTGTAGAAGGCAATGCTCAACCGTTTTGTGGGGAGGATGGCAATAGTGGGTGAAGGTTAACCCTTTCCATCCCGTATGATAGCTAGCGATTAGGGGCGAGTGTGGAAGCACCCGCGCTGCTTCCTGTTGGTTTGTAAGATCAAGTGTGGCGGTTGCATGATTCATGATGGGCTTTAATCCAGAGATTGACATATATATGTCATAGTGTCTATATGAGAACAACAGTCCGCCTTGCCGATGACCTAATGCATGAAGTCAAACAACACGCACTTAAAACAGATCGCACCCTAACTCAACTGATTCAAGAGGCATTAGTGAGCCTAATAGAGCGAGAGAAAAGCCAGGAATCTCCTCGTATTATTGAATTGACTACCTTCAAGTTGTGACTTTGCGAAGTTTGAGCCGAACTTGAAATGGCAGTTGCTGAGACCACAAGACATCCAGTAGTTCTTCAAGGAATTGTGCAGTCAACTGAGGGACACAAAACGCCCAAAGCTACTGTTCTAGATGTGTTTTAATGTGCCCTCGAAGATTCGCAGACCAGAAGAATGAACCCTATTGAGACACTGCACGTTCGGAAGAAAGTTAGAGCGATCGCAACCCCACTACCAACTGCTCAATCTGCTCCGGCAGATGCGTCGCCATCACTGAAATTCGGAGACGACTGGTAGGAACCGTCGGTGGACGAATGGCAGGCACATAAATTCCCTGCTCTAATAGCTGCTGGCTGACCTTAAGAACTATTTCTGGACTCTGCATCTGCAAACAGATAATCGGCGAATCTGAAGGCAAAAGTTTCCAGGTTCCCTGCTGTACTTGCGGAATCTGACCGATGAGATCTTTAAGTTGAGCAACCCGCTGCCAAAGCTGTTCTCGTCGCTGCGGCTCTGCCTGAATCACTTGAATTGCGGCTAGTGCTGCCGCTGCATCCGCTGGAGATAATCCAGTGGTGTAAATCCAGGTAGAAGCTCGATTGCGAAGGTAGTCCATGAGCTGGGCTGAACCGGCAACATATCCCCCCAAACTGCCAAGGGCTTTACTCAGAGTCCCCATCTGAATTAACGGGGTGCCGCTGCAGCCAAAATGCTCGACGCAACCAGCTCCAGTTGGCCCCAGAACGCCGGTCCCGTGAGCTTCGTCCACTAAAACCATGCAGTCAGATTGATCGGCGAGGTCTAGCAACTCCGGTAAAGGACACAGATCGCCATCCATACTAAACACGCTATCGGTGAGCAAGACACAGCGCCGATAGCTGTGGCGAGACTGCTTGAGCTGGGCAAGCAAATCATCTAGATCGCTGTGGCGGTAGTTGAGAACTCTTGCACCGCTAAGCTTGGCTCCGTTTTTGAGGCTGGCATGGTTGTATTCATCGGCCAAAATTAGATCTCTTGCGCCCACAAGAGCCGGTATAGTACCAAGGTTGGTGAGATAGCCGGAGCTGAAGACAAGGGCGGATTCGGTTTGTTTGAACGTTGTGATCGCACCTTCTAATTCTTCATGCACCGCCCGATGACCGCTGAGCAATCGAGAGCCTGTACTGCCCGTGCCGTGGGTTTTTATGGCTGCGATCGCAGCTCTTTTCAACCGCTCATCTCCCGCCAGTCCCAAATAATCATTACTGGCAAAGTTAAGAACCGATCTCCCCTCGAGCTGCACGACCGGACCGGGCTGACCAGCAGTTACTCGTGGCGCACGATACCAGTGAGCCTTATGAATGGTTGCCAGCGACGATTCAATCCAGTCGTAGGGCGAAGTCTTGGCACTCATAGGCTATTCACGCATTCATATATTGAGAGTTCAAACAGAGCTTGGAGAAATGTGAACAACATTTTGCGAAATGTAACGCTTGCCGCCGCCACCACCGGGATTTATAGAGAGTTCATGTAACATTGCAGATAGAGTCAGCGTAGACGGTTGTCTAATCTATTCGAGCTATATCGCCTGTCTGCAGTGCATTCAAGCAATGTAACGAAAGATTGATAT
>JBAUJD010000594.1:0-1722 GCA_049683515.1 Thermosynechococcaceae cyanobacterium
ACCTGCAATCGCACTGAGTAGCACCCCAGCAAAAACTAACTCATGCTGTCCAGCCAGGAAGCCGCCCACCAAAACAATGGACTCTCCTGGTAGTGGTAAACCTAAACTCTCCAGTAAAATGCCTAGAAAGACAACGACATAGCCATATTGCTGAGCCAAATCCTGTAATGTCTCTACCGAAAGCCAGTCAAACACCATACTGTTGCATACTGAGTTAACACTTCTTAATCTTGGCGCAATCCCAGGGCGTCTGTCAATTTGAGCGCGAGGACCACCCTATAAAGTGTACCCTAATCAACGGTTAGGACTGACGCCGGTAGATCGCGCAAAGTCGGCTCGGTTGAAACACCTTGGCCTTAAACATGTAGTTTGGCGGCACGTTGATAATCACATAGGCTTCAGACTCGTGGTACTGCTCAAAAAGCTGCGGCATTCCCTTCGGCGTATTTTGGCTATAGGGAACGGGCTGAAAAATCAGCTCTGTAAACTCAGCGGCTGTCCACTCCGATTCGCGGGCCACCTGTGCCAAGAAAGCCTCTTGGGTCAGCATGGCGAAGAGTTCAACCTTGATTTCAGGTTCTAGCGTAAAGCCGCCATCGAAGTTTTCAATAATCTTGAGGGGCACAATCGTTTAGCCTCATAGAGCAGGAATCGGAGTCGCTGAATGGGATATCAACGTGACTCTGCGCTCAAATTACCGCTAAATCGTCTTAGCGTAAAGCGATAGAACAAATATCAATAATACGGCAATGTTTATCGATCCCCTCGTACTATCTTTAGGAGAGGTTTGAACAGGTGAGCAGAGGGGCAACATGAAGATTGGCTTTATCGGGACGGGACTGATGGGCGCTCCCATGGCAGCTCGCCTGCTGAACCAGCATCATGTATTGACGGTCTACAACCGCAGCCCAGAAAAACTTGTACCGCTCCAGACAGCGGGTGCCATTGTTGCCACCTCCCCTGCAGAGGTGATTCAGTCATCAGACTGCACGGTACTGATGCTCACCGATGCCGCCGCCATTCAATCAATCCTTCTCTCAGAGACGGCTCAAGCCGCTCTAAAGCACCGCACGATAGTACAAATGGGGACCATTGCTCCCCTCGAAAGTCAGACCATTCGAGATGCGATCGTTGCCGCAGGAGGTGACTATCTCGAAGCCCCCGTGCTCGGCAGTATTCCGGAGGCAAAGGTAGGAGAACTCATTGTGATGGTAGGGGCAAACCTGACGCAATTCCAGCGATGGCTACCGGTGTTGAGCTGTATGGGGACTCAACCAAGCTTCATTGGCCCTGTGGGGACAGCAGCGGCGCTTAAGCTGGCTCTCAATCAACTGATTGGTTCCCTGACAACAGCCTTTGCTCTCAGTCTGGGGTTCACTCAGCAGTATGGGGTCGAGACAGAGCGGTTCATGGAGATTTTACGGGTGAGCGCCCTCTATGCCCCTACCTTCGACAAGAAGCTACCGCGCATGGAAGGGCAAACCTATCGCAATCCTAATTTCCCAGTCAAGCATCTACTCAAGGACATGGCTTTATTCCAGGCTGCTGCGCCAGGTCTGCAAACGGGCACAGTGGAAGCTATCCAAAAGCTGTTGGAGCAAACACTGAAAGACCATGCCGAAGATGACTATTCAGCATTATTTTCCTGCATTCAGACAGAGGATCACCATACTTCTGAACCCTCTAAGGGATAAGCAGTGGAGCCTATAGTGCTTGAAGGGA
>JBAUJD010000595.1:0-2022 GCA_049683515.1 Thermosynechococcaceae cyanobacterium
CGATTTATCTGGTAGAGCTACGCAAAAAATTGACTCGTCAACCCGGCCATTCTGCCGCGCCGCGCAATGCGTTATTGGCTCGCTCAGCCACCGGCGGCATCTCAGGATTTTTGGCGGGGTTCTTTGGTGTCGGGGGTGGTGTGGTGCTAGTGCCACTGCAGATTTTGCTGGTGGGGGAATCTTTTAAGGTGGCGATTCAGACGAGTCTGGGTGTCATTATGATTACGGCGCTATCGGCATTGGTAGGACATGCGATCGCAGGCAATGTTTTACTCACTGAAGGTTTACTGATCGGCTGTAGTGGTTTTATTGGGGCGCAGGTGAGCACTCGCTTTTTGCCCAAGCTACCGGAGCAGATGGTTGGCCTGTTGTTTCGCTCCATGCTCATCCTGCTTTCGATTTATACATTTTGGCAAGCTTGGCAGTTAGCGGGTGCGCCTTAAGGGTTGTCCAGATCTGTGCCTTGAGAAATCTGTCTACAGGCTACTCTCCCACTAAAGTTAACGCCTGATTGATCACTCGATTGCTCAAGTACATCCCTGCCTGTTTCAATTCTGCAATGACAGGCCGAGCAGCAGCAATGTGGCCGTGTTGCTTAGCAATCAGCACTAGCCCCAGTGTTCCCCGAACAGGAATTCCCAGATGTTTTGCGCAGCGACGACCGGCTAAATCATCCAAGATGGCGTAGGTGCCAGGATGCTGATAAGCCCACGACAAAACCGCAGATTCACCTGGATCGAGATTACATGCTTGAATCTCTTGAGGTATAGGCGGGGTTTGGGTGAGGACTAACCAGTCTGCCCTCTGCAAAGCCTGAAACGTCAAGTTTGTCTCACCATATTGCTGAATCTCTGTGGCAACCGCTTGAGGCACCAAAACCCTCGAATAACTGAGCTGCAAAAGGTCAAGGCGATTCGCTTTGGTCAAGAAAATTAGGGGAGAAGCGTCAATAACAGGTGATATCGTCGATTCTCTATCAACCACGGTCTAGTTCTTGACTGAGATCATCAAAGTCAACTTTAAACACATTGATCTCTTCATGAGCCAGTGTTTCTAAGAATTCCTGACGATTCATCCCTGCTAGTTGAGCTGCTTTGCCTTGAGAAATTTCGCCACGGGCATACCAGTAAATTGCAGCCGCAATCTGCAGTCGATGAGCAAAGTCTTCGGATGTCCCCTTTTGATTAACAACAAGTTCATCTGGGATATTGAGCGTGACTTGAGCCATAGATAGGGTTCTCTCCATCAATATCCCTATTGTCTAACAATTCATCGATTACAGCGCTATCATCAGGCACGTCAGAATGCGAAGAAAATCTTCTTGTCGTTCTTTCGCTACATTAAGTAGCCTTTGCCTAACGGAGGCTGCGATATTGCTAGTTATACCAGGGCTTCTAAATAAGGACGCATGACCTTGCTCATCCGACAGATTTTGATGTAGACCGATTGGATAGTCCTAAAAGCCTTACAACTCCAGCGACTTCGTTGCCACGTTATCATGAGGCACGTTAGTCAATAGCTTTAGTCTTAGCGCTATATGCAGCAGGTTTTAATCATTGGAGGGACCGGGCGAATCGGTCAAAGCATCGCCGCAGATATCCTCAAGCATACTGATGCCCACGTCATTATTACGGGCCGTCAAGCAGGGCAAGCCGTTGCAGAAAGACTTGGACCTCGGACAATATTCCAAGCCCTCGATCTGGCAGAGCAGGCCAAACTAGCAAGCGCGATCGCAACAACCGATCTGGTTATCCACACTGCTGGCCCCTTCCACGATCGCGATGCCCGAGTTCTTAAGCTGTGTATCGAAAACGGCATCAACTACCTAGACGTCAGCGACCACCGATCTTTTACCCAAAAGGCTGTGGCCTATCGAGAGCAAGCCATCAAAAACAACGTCACCGCCATCATTAACACTGGCGTCTTCCCTGGCATCTCAAACAGCATGGTGCGCCAAGATGTTGAAGCCCTCGACGTAGCTGAGAAGATTCACCTCAGCTACGTTGTTGCTGGGTCTGGGGG
>JBAUJD010000596.1:0-2780 GCA_049683515.1 Thermosynechococcaceae cyanobacterium
TCGGCATTATTAATGGACGTGGTCAAGAACCTACCACCCGATATCGGCTACCTCGTCAGCAAAGGGGGCATTACCTCGAACGATACGCTCTCTGAAGGACTGAATTTGAGGACAGCTCGATTGCTAGGGCAGGTGTTAGCCGGTGTCTCTGTGATTCGCACCGAAGCCGATCATCCTCGGTTCCCCAGCTTACCCGTTGTGCTTTTCCCTGGTAATGTCGGAGGTGCCGAAGCTCTAGCAACGGTCTATCAAAGGCTCACAACGCATTAGATCTACCGTGTACACCGTGACCCATTAGATTTGCCCCCTACCGAAGAGGCCCACCCCAGCATGACCCTTACAAGCACCATCCCCAATTTCTGCCAAGGCATTCAATACTTTGGTCAACCGCAACCCGAATTTGAGAAGTACGGGCAAGACCCAATTATTCAAGCCGGACAGCCCGCCATTGCATCCCCCACCGATCCAGCAGCCGTCTTCCAAACCCTACTTGCGGCAGATGCGCTTCGCTACCTAACGCTACAGGTAACGGCCAGCAAAGCTTCAGGGCATCCAGGGGGATTTGCCAGCGTCGCTGAAGGCATTGCGGCCCTGATGATGCTGGGCTACAAAAATATCGTCACCGAAGTCGGCCACCATGCCCCTGGCTTCTATAGCAACATGTTCCTCGATCGCTCCCTAGAGGCAATGGATATTGTCACCGTAGAGCAAATGCGGGAGCGGTACCGAGAAATGCATGGCCTTTTGGGACACCTGTCTGGGCAAATTCCCGGACTGCTCAGCCCTGCTGGTCCACTGGGGCAGGGCCAGCACTTTGCGATGTCGGGAGCAAAACTGCATCCCGGCGTCCTATTCCCGGTCACCATTGGGGATGGGGGCTTAGGCGAACCCTATATCATGAGTAGCTTTGGGCATTTCCATACGGCCTATCCTAATGTCACTAATTTCCTGCCGATTTTAGTCTGGAACGGCTACAGCCAAGAGCACCACAGCATGGTCTCTACCAAATCAAATGAGGAGATGATTACCTATTGGCAGGGCAACGGGTTCGAGAACGTAATTTTGGTGAACGCCAAAGATTATGACGATGCGAATCAACCCGGAGACTATGTTGATAGCACCGCCTTTTCGTTCTCGAAACGGCTTGAATTCACCCAGGCGGTCCTCACTGCGGTAGATACCGCCGCCAAGTCGGCTCTAGGGGGACAGCTAACGGTCTTGATTGTGAAGCAACTCAAAGGAGCCGGTGTTCATGCGCGGGGGTCTAAGTCGCACAACCTCTACCCGCACCACACCCTAGAAAATGGAGAAATTATCGCCGCTCTAGAATCGTTAGCTTTGACACCGGAAGCTTGGGAATTGGTGCGGACCAATTTTGAACGAGCGGGGCATGGACCGGCTGCAAAAACGGCGGTCACTGAGAAGGAATTGCCCTTGGCAGATTTAGGCCAGCTCCCTTTAAAGGAATTCCCTGTGGGCGGCGACAAGCAGGTGGCGACGACGGCGATGGGAGAGCTGGTTGCCTACGTTGGCAAACAAGATCCTCAGTTCATCATCTCCAATGCAGACGGGAACGCCGCCTCTGGCATTAACAATATCAATGTTGCCCTAACAATCACGCACCCCACAACAGACGAAACCTACTATCAAGGGCCAGAGGGGCAAGTGTACGAGCCATTGAGCGAAGATGCCTGCTCTGGACTCGCTGCGGGTTTAGCCTTATTCGGAGCCAGGACGCTGTGGGCATCCTATGAATCCTTTGCCATCAATGGCTTACCGATTTGGCAGACCGTCACCCAAGCGATGGCCGAACTTCGCCGCCCTACCCCGGCAACCGTGACGCTGTTTACCGCTGGCGCACTAGAGCAGGGGCGCAATGGCTGGACCCACCAGCGTCCTGAGATCGAGAGCTACCTGGCCTCAATGATGCGGAATGGCAACATTTTTCCGTTGTTTCCCTGTGATGCCAATAGCATTCAAGCCTGCTATGAATGGGCGCTGAACAGCAAAAATAAAGGGATTCCGATTACGGCTAGTAAATCGCCTTTGCCCATTCGCACCACCCTTGAGCAAACCCGACAAGCCCTCCAGGAGGATGGTGGAGTCGTGCTGCATGAAAGTTCAGGCAATCAGACCGTGGTGTTTGCGGTGATTGGCGATATGGCGCTGATTCCAGTGTTAGAAGCGGCCAACCAGTTGCAAGAGCAAGGGGTTGGGGTGCGAGTGGTATCGGTGATTTCTCCGCGTCGCCTGTATCGTCCCAGCGATGTTCAATGGAAGTCCTGTAGTGAGCCGGATGATGGGTTCTTAGACGATCAGGGCTTTGAAAAGATGTTTGGTGGTGATGCACTGATTGGCGTTACGGGAGGGGGCAGTGGCATGTTAGAGCCGATCATGCTTAGAGCTCAGTGTCGGCGCGATACCTTTGCCTGGAAGCGAGGGGAAACTACTAGCAGTGCGGGACAATTGATGGCCTTTAATGGTTTGACGACAGAGGCTTTGGTGAAGCGATCTCAGGAATTGCTTTCCTAGTAATTGATCCTTTATTCGTACTCTGTATATAACCCATTCCGTCTTGCGTTCGCCCCCCCCAATTCTGATACCGCTGGCGAAATTCACATTTGGACACATTAGATAGTTTTGCTCATGCATACCGCTATTGCACTCGCCCCCTAAATCCCCCACCAGTGGGGGACTTTACCTGCTTTTTCGCACAGATGTTTCATTGGAATTAAGAGAAAGAGATTTGAAGTTTCTAACCACCGAATTCAGTCTAGATA
>JBAUJD010000597.1:0-6956 GCA_049683515.1 Thermosynechococcaceae cyanobacterium
ATCTAGGAGAACAAAAACAGAAAAAACCAGTAAGCATATTATGATGATGAGCTGTCTGTTGATTGGAACGTTCTCTATAAAACTCTTTGGATCAGGAGGAATGACCTATATGGGGCAGCAGTATAAGCTGCCAGAGTTCCCATTTAGCCTTGATATTGTTCCTATAACAGTATTCTATTTTTTGTTGGGGAATAACTTAAAAGGCAAGGCAATGGCGTTTAGACCGTCTCAACCGTTGATATTACTCTCTCTGCTTCTATTCGGAGTTTGTCACCTTTGCTTTAATAGTACGATTGATCTCAATGGACGAATCTATGATGATGCTTTCATCTCAACAACAGAAGCACTTGCAGGGATATATATTGTTCTATGTATTTCATATTACCTCCAGTTTCAAGAGACTGTTTCTAGCCTATTGGCTAAAACTGGATGCGCCAGCTTGTTTGTTTTGATTTTCCATGATTTTTTTCAGTTAAACTCATTTAAGCTTGCCGCAAGGTTTCTAGGAGAGTCTAATTATATCTGTATTGTTTTTTCTTTTATCGTTGGCAGTGCTTTTCCCGTACTCGTATGGCTTGTTGTTAAACGGATAGATTTGATCGCATTGTTTTTTCTGCCCATTAAATCCAATCCAGTCATTCAGCGGTTACACAGGCGTGCTGAGATTTGACTAAGGTAACCCAGCGTTCTGATTACACCGCTCTAGTACCCTGGACCAACGCAACAGCATGGTATCGGACTTTCTCAATGGCCTCAACGATCTGAGCGATGGGGGGATCTGTACCTAAAATGCGGGTAAAGGGAATTGCCACTACCGTTTGAGTGAGCTGTTCAGCTCGAGGTAGCATCTGAGCCTCATCATCTGACCGTAACTGACCCGGACGGGTCAATCGATTGCTAGGATTCAAATGATTGCTTTGCAAGAGGGCGGTTTGATGAAGGGCAACATAGGGCGATGGTTCGCAGGGCACCCCTTCGGCCTGCAGCGCTGTAACAAATAAGGAAATCGGCAGGTTCTCAAACGCCTGGGACTCATAACGAAATAAATAGCGCCAAGTTGGTGCTTGATCTTGGGGATCACGATATTGAGGCGTTATACCCTTAAGCTGTGCTAGAACTTGATCCATGTGAGCTAAATTTTGCAAAAACTGCGGAAGTTCCGTAGCCCACTGCTGTTGCTGAACCTGAATCAGCGCGGCCTGAAAGGCTGCCATCCGATAGTTGCTGCCTACCTCAACATACTCACCTCGCGATTTGCCCCGGCGGCGACCGCAGTTGTGTTGACTCCAGCAGCGCTCATAAAGGTCAGCATCTTGGGTTACAATCACACCTCCCTCACCCCCAGACACCATCTGGCCCGTCTGAAAGTCAAAGGCTCCAGCGCTACCTAGACTCCCCACGGGGCGACCTTTGGACTGAGCGCTGTAGGCGTAGCGACAGTCTTCAATCACAGGTAGATTATTCTTTTTAGCAATGGCTAAGACACCATCAATCGCACCCGCTACACCTGAGAGATAGTGAAATAGAATAGCTTTCACCTTTGGCGTGAGGCTTGCTTGGAGCGCATCAGGATCCATTGTCATCGTGTCGGGGCAAACATCGATGCATACGGGGATCGCACCTATAATGAGCACCGCCGCTGCTACTGAGGAAGGGGCATAGGCGGGAATCGCCACCTGATCGTCGATGCCAACGCCCAGGTTGCGCAGCAGTATTTCTAGAGCATGGGTTCCATTGGTGACCCCTAGGGCGTATTGGGTACTCTGAGATTCCCTCATTGCGGTTTCCAATGCCTGCACGGCGGAATGCCCCTCTTTACCCATCCACCACTGACCGCTGGCTGCGATCTCAGTCACCGCCTCTACTGCTTTCTCACTCACTAAACGCTGAGGTGTGACCCATTCAAGGGTTCGATCACCGCCAAGGATTGCCAGTTGATTGGTCTTCTTCGAGATTGCCATATTTATACGTCTTGCAAAATAGAATGCTTTTTCTGTGATTACAAATCTATAGTCCTAAGTGAGCAGGGACTTCATGCAAAGGAGCGACGGCATCAATCCTCGTCATCTGCATTATGTGCCGAGCTTGATGGACAGGATCGCAGTTTTGCCGCGCCCACTGTTGTCCCTGCCGCAAGAACGCTGGTGTTTTAGGATCGTGGAGGACGTGCAAAACGGTTTGAGCCGCAGTAACGGGATCGTCAGGATCCACTCTCCATGTCGGTGCAAACTGACCTAGCGTTTCGCCAATCCCCCCTGATGAACTGCCCACCACTGGGATGCCGGCTGAGATCGCCTCCACCACAATCAGGCCAAACGGCTCTCTGGGGGCTAGAGTGACTACAATATCTGCATTCCAGTAATAGCGCTCAACTTCAAAACTAGGCGGCAGAATGGTCAAATATTGGCTAACCCCTGCTTGCTCGGCCTGTACCCGCAGTTGTTGGACATAAATTTCACCCGGTGTGTCATCTTCCCCCATTAACACCAGATGATAATGGTGTCCCTCAGCGATGAGATGAGCCAGCATCGGAATCAGGGTCAACAAATTTTTATCATTCATGATCCCCGGCTCGGTAATGCGGGAGGGATTCAAAATGATGCGCGCCCCAGAATCTAGAATTGGCTGCAGTGGGACAGGAGGCGATTGAGTGACATTGGTCGCCTCAAACCGTTTGACATCAAAGGCGGGGCGTTGAATACCCGCGATGTTTGATGTGAGCATTTTCACCTGAGCGGCGGTATATCGAGAGTTGCAAAGGGCGGCGGGAGCTAAACATGCAAAGGCAAATTTACGCAGGTAGTACCCCAAGATATTATAAGACCGAGCCGAATCGTGAAAAAAATGATAGATACAGCGACCACTCCTGCGTAGCTGTGGGGCCGCTAGGATCAGGGGCACCATTAAGCTTTTCTCAACGGTGTTATCGAGCAGCAACGGCCATGAGGGTGGCTGCTGGTTAACCCATCGCAGTGATTGGGTCAGAAAATCGGGTTTACTTTGGGCTGCGATCGCAATCAAGCAGTCGTGATGGCCTGCATCTGTCAAGTACGCTGCCAGCAGCGAATCAGCCTGAACCAATACACCAAGCTGAGCGATATCTGCATCGTCTTTCCAGCCTTTAATTAAACCTGATAGAGCCGTGACCGTTCCTCCCAAGGACTGACAATTGCCGGGAACAATCAAAAGCTTAGGGGCTGTGCTGCTATCCATTACGTTTGGCTTTGAGACAGAAAAGGGAGCCGAGCAAATTGCGATCGGGCATAGCCTCGCAGACCCAGCCGTAAAATCTGCTTGCCCTGCTGTGGGAATAGAGCGCCCACCGCACGGTAAAGCAATCGGGTTAAGGCATCTCCCGCCCCTCGACCAATGGCCCGACTCTCTCTTAAGGACAACATGATAATGTCGATGCCCTCTAGCAATGAACCTGTGCCTCGCTGCATGACCTGATAGCTGCGATAGTCAGCATCATTTTGAATATCAAATTGCTCCGATAGACCTAACTCAGCCGCTGTGGCATTAATAAAACGAGCCGTGGCCTCTCGCTTCTGAATGAGATAGTCTATATCGTCGTTGTAGGCTCGCATGTTATGCCCATGCATACGGTAAAACATCAGAGATTCATTGAGACCGCCCACCTCACCATAAAATGGAGCCACAACATTGAGATAGGTATCAACGCCCCAACCGGGCTTGAGGGGCATCACCTGTTCTAAAAATGATCGACGACAGGCTAATCCAGAGCTGATGGCAGAGGCATAGCGTCCCCACCTCAGCAATAGGTCTTTAACGTTACCGCAGCTTAAAACATTGGATGTGCTTTGCCCGATTATGAGATCGCCCGCATCAACGGACGTGTGGCAGTGCCCTATCTGCACCCATTCAGGATGCTCACGAAAGCTTTGAACAACTCTGGCTATCTTTTCGGGATGAAAGTAGTCATCGGCATCTAGGAAACAAATAACATCACCAGTGGACTTCTCAAAGCCAGCATTGACGGTAGACTCTTGACCTGTATTAGGCTGCAAGATAGCAATGATGCGATCGCCGTAAGATTCGATAATCTCCCGTGAATCATCGGTAGAACCGTCATCAACCACCAAAATCTCAACGTGGGGGTAGCTTTGATGGAGGACGCTGGCGATCGCCTGCCCTAAAAAACGGGCATAGTTATAGTTACTAATGATCACACTCACAAGCGGCAACGCGAGCTTATGGTCAACAGATAGTTCACTCTGAGATAGATTTAATGAAGTCAACACGCTCTCCTTTCTTGTTTTTCAAATCATCAGAATCTGCCATCTTACTTATTCTAGCTATCTCAAGTGTTCTGATTGGCCCCACAATTGTTCTAAATATTTGGGGAGGGATAGGATTTGATGAATTGACGCGAGATCCGATTTCTGTTTTGGGAGGGTCAATCTATACAGGGCTTCTTTCCCAGGCTGGCATCTTAATATGGGCTGCAGTCTCCTCTATCTGTATTTTTGGTAGCTATAGTCTGCCAAGATCTGCAAGAAATCGTCAGACTAAAAACTTCTTCTTTGCATCAGGTTTGCTCACTTTTGTGCTGGGTCTAGATGATGCATTTTTGCTGCATGAAAAATCATCAACATATTTTGGCTTCTCAGAAAAAATAATTTATGTATTTTATATTCTATGCATAGGCATCTATCTATATAGATTCTACAATTTAATCGCAACAACAGAATATATTCTACTTGTGATGGCTTTTACCTGCTTCGCTATTTCGATCATGCTAGACATTATTGAACCATCAGGTATCAATCCTTATTTATTTGAAGATGGCGCAAAATTAACTGGAATCATCAGCTTTTTAGTTTATTATTTTCGATTCGGCATCACTTCAATTCATCAAATTGGTTCTAAAAATATGAATACGAAAATATCCGCGTAATCCGTGCCGAAAGATGAGAATACCCTGTCCTGGGATCACGGAAATTACTCTTGTCAAGAGTCTAATTAAACAATCTCGGAAGCTGCGCTTGATCCCAATGGATTCACGAAGAGAAAGCCAAATGATTCGCAAAACCTTTGTAAGCGATGACTGGCCCTGAGCCACAATTTTGTAGACTTGGTAATCAACATCGTTATAAATATTAAAAGTCTCCTGTAGACCTTGTTGTTTCGCAGCCTGATTGATATAGGTTGCGATCGCTTCACGCTGTTGAATCAGCCGGTCAAGATCTGTACTATGCGCCCGCTGATTGCTGCCATGAATTCGATAAAACATGAAGGGCTGATTAATACTGCCGATCTGACCATAAAAAGGTAAGGCAGCATTGGCATAGGAATCTAAGCCCAGATTCCCCGAAACGGGCATAATTTGTGCCAGTGCAGCGCGACGAAAAGCAAGCGCAGACGTAATACCAGAGGCATATTTCCCCCATTTCAACAGTAGAGGGCGCACATCTCCCTGGCTCAAAATATTGCTGGTGCTTTTACCTGTCGGTTTTCCTGTTTTGTCTACAGTCGTCCAAAGGTGACTCAACATAATCCAGTCTGGATGCTGAGCAAAGGTCTCTACGACATTGGCAAGCCGGTCTGACTGATAAAAATCATCCGCATCTAAAAACGAAAGGAGTGTCCCTTCAGACGTTCTAAAGCCTATATTGCGAGCTGCACTCATACCACAATTTCCTTGAAAAATGGGAATAATCTCATCACCATAGGAATGGATGATTTCAATAGATTGATCAGATGAACCATCATCGACCACAATGAGTTCAAAGTTATTGTAGGTCTGTGATAAAACACTATCGATTGATTCTCTCAGAAAGCATCCATAGTTGTAGTTAGTGATCACAATGCTGAATAAGGGGCGAGGGGAGTGATCGACTGGAGGTGCGATATCAAAGTCTCGAAGATCCATAGGTGATGAAAAGACTGACTCAAGTATGAAGTAATTTTTTCTGTGGATCTGAAGTCTCTAGATTTCTATAGATAACGGCAGAAATCAGAAGAATGGGCATAATTGTTGACTCAAACGCCATCACACAGAACGTCACGCTAAAGAGAACAATAATCAGGAAACTGGCTAGACACCGATCTGTTTTCGTGCGATAGAGCCACTGCACCCAAGACCCCCAAAATACAGCAAAGATAATCGTGCCGACAATGCCCTGACGATAAAGGAGAGAGCCAAGATAAAAACTGTGGCTTCCAACGGTGGCTGGCTCATATCCCGGCAATACGGTTTCCCCTTCAATAACATGCCCCAACCAAAATTTAGATTCAGGGCTATTACTGATTCCGTCTAGCGTTTGTCGATAGATTTCTGCCCTTACCTCAGTCGAGTCAGCACGTAGCTCTGCTGTTGTTTGAGCGGTATTCTGAACGGTGCCAAGCACGAGGTTAGTCACTGGCGGAACACAGAAAACGGTAAAAGTGACCGCTGCTAACGCCGCACAAAGCCAGATTACGCTTCCTGTTTTACCTACTTTAATGAGATACCAGATACAGAATACAATCGCAAAGGCAATCCAAGCTGAGCGTGTACCACTGAGCAAAAGAAGAACAATGGCACTGCTTAAAAGCGTGAACGACCATGCTCTATTTTTAAGATCAAGTGCAAGTAAACTCACAAAGCCTGTTACCAGTGCAAATGACTCCGGGCCATGAAAAAAGGATACAAATCGAACTAATCCTGGCAATGAGCTATCGTCGTGTCGATAGGGAATTAAATAATTTGAGTTTCCAGCCCCATTGACATAAAGCTTGCTTTTGCCGGTCAACAGGCCAAATAAACTTTGGGGTGGGTTGTAGGCCCCTTGGTGCCCGATAAAATAAATCCAGAGCCACAGCAAAAATATAAGGCCCACTAAGACAGAAAATGCCCATGCTACAACATTAAGGCGAACTCGAATATTTTTGGACTGAACAAACCATACAATAATTCCAGGGGCGATCCAGGTGTCTAGATCACTCATTAAGCT
>JBAUJD010000598.1:0-5940 GCA_049683515.1 Thermosynechococcaceae cyanobacterium
CCTAATATGCTGCTCTATCGACTCCGAGATCAGTTAACGTCTCTGCCAATCAGTTTCGCTGCGCCAGATTAGTGCTGCAGTTCACCTCACTGTTGGCGAGAATAACCTCAAACATTGGCATGGCAACCTCGACGGGCTGCTCATAGTAGCCGGTGAACTGTGCCTCAACATGCTGCCGAGCCTTATGAGCCTGATCTACGCCGCTGCGTTCAGAGACAATCACAAGGTACTGAGCTGCTCGGGTCGCAGCTTCCATACGGTCATTGCGCTTCATGGCGACGTGAAACAAATGCCACGATTGCTTGGCACTATTGACGAGGGAAGGACGTTGAATAAGACCCTGATCAATAGCCCCTTCATAGTTGATACGATAGGGGCTACAGGCATTAGCGCTTGCAGGCTGAGCGGCCCACAACTGAAGCGGCAACAGTAGAGCTAACCCATAGAAAAACTTCATTACCCTTACTCCCTACACCTGAGAACTTATGGTCTATATCCATCACGGGTATAGATGCCCTTAATATTCCCTAAGTGCCTGATGGGTGCAACTCTTCTCAATATATCTTGAGAAGATATTGGGCGATTACGGGTAAGCGGTGCCACCATTGGGGAGCATTGCTTTCTCAAAACTTTGAGCACGACCCAATTTATCGCCACCTTCAAGCACAGCATCATTGAGTTGTGCTGAATTTAAGACCGCATCGGTAAAGTCCGTAAAAGCAAGACTGGCACCCGTGAGATTCGCCTCAGATAGATTGGCACGGGTCAAGTCAGCCAAATTAAGATTGGCATTGCTGAGATCAGCCCCTTGCAGGTTCGCATTTCTTAAGTTAGCAGCGGCTAAATCTGCACCAGAGAGATCGCACTGGGGGCAGCGTCCGCTTTTTAATAGCTTTTGGACATGGTCAGGATTTTCGGCCTGAGCAGATGGACTGGAGACCAACCCTAACAGTGTGAGGATAACTAAAGCTCGATATTTCATAGGGCGCTCTGCAACTCTTGCCCCGATTGTAAAGGACTTTGGCATTTTCAGGGAGAGGAGTTCTTTGTCATGCAAACCAGTGATCAACCCCGAAACCAACGGCACGAGTTGATAACTCCTTTGCCAATTGAAGACAGGCCCGCCGACCCACATTGGTTTCAAAAACGGATGAAAATACCGTATCCAGGGAGTGGGTTAAACAAAACTGACGAAGCTGTTCAGGGTCTCCGGCAATGGCGGGCTTAATCACAAAAATGCCGCGCCATCCGCGCTGATAACAGTCCACAAGCTGATTGAGTGTCGCGACGGATTCATCTAGGGCGATGGGGGTCATATATTGTTCACTCAGGGCAAGCATGTCTTCTAGCTGCAGCAACGGCTGCTCTAGATATTCAATGGTTCTCAGCCCAGTTCCTGGCTTCGGCTCATCGCACAGCGCTAACCACTGTTGAGCCGTTTCTAAATCTAGCCCCCCATTGGCGTCTAAGCGCAGGTGAGCAGGGGCAGGCAACCCATGCCTTAGCTCCCGACACAGCTCCTGCTCTACAGAACTATCACTGACACCAATTTTCCATTTAAAAGTTCGATATCCCTGTTGCCATAACGGAATCCAGTCTGTAAGTGCGGCTGCTCCTGTAGGTAACAGGGCGCTATAGGCTAACGGCGTTTCTTCTTCGGGAATAGGAAACAGGCTGGTTGGCGTGCTGTTTTGATGGAGTTCTTGGAGGGCGCAGCCAAACCCGAATTGACAGGCGGGGAGTTGAGCGGGAATGGCACGCAGCTCGTCAACAGAAAAACGATCAGGAAGATGACGACAGAAGTAGAGCGCCTCTTCAAGGGTTTCAGAGCCGAACCAGGGCAAAGGGGCGATCTCCCCCTCTCCCTGGTTGTCTTGGCTATCGGTAAGCTGGAGTAGAATCCCTTCTCGTACAGTCCACAAACCATGATGCGTCTTGAGAGATCGTTTGAATCGCCGTTGATAGGGGTGAAACGTCAGCCTCAACATACCGCCCATCGCCATACAGGTATCAGACAGACGACTGTAGCGTTATGTGTTTCATCAGCCTGTTGCAATATCTGGATGCCCCTTTCAATGGTTAGATGGATAGGAGATAAGTATATTCTTTGGGGCTAGGTTATGACCGCCATTGTCGGTCTTTGGATATAGCTCAGAATCCTGTGTCCCCTGATCCCGCTGTTTTGATAAACCGTCGTCGATCTCGCGTTCATGACCGTTACCCCGTTTCTGGCTAAGCTGTTTCAGGATCGCAAGTCACTGCACGAGCTATTTGTGACTTGCCAAGCCACTGCTCAAAGTAAGGAACATGCGCAGGTGGTGAGTCTATCGCTAGAGATTCCAGCCGTGGATCCGCTGGCGGCGCTAGAGCACCTCCAACAGCCAGATCAGCTTCACTTTTATTGGGAACAGCGATCGCAACAAACGGCGATCGCAGCCACCGAACCCGTGCTTCAACTGCAGGTGGATGGCCCCCAACGGTTTACCCAAGCCCAGAATTTTATATGCACCTCGTTGGTGGATACGGTGAGAGTGGGGGCGTTAGATTTGCCCTGTGCTGGCCCCCACTTCTTTTGTAGCTTCACGTTTTTTGACGATACCCAGCGAGAGCATCGGCTATTCCCAGCGGCGACAGTGTTTTTACCCCGCTGGCAGGTGGCGCGGGTGCAAGATCAGGCGGTTCTGGTCGCCAATCTATTAGTCGATGCTCAAACGGATCTTGCACGGCTCACCGATGAAGTATGGCACCAGTGGCAGCAGTTGAAGTCACTGCAGGGTTTCTCTCTACGGCCTTCCACTGATGTAAGCGCTTCAGGCATTACAGCGGCCCCGGTCCTTACGGAAACGAACCGATTTACGACAGCCGTTGCCAATATCTTGCAAGATATTCAGGCTCAAGGACTACAGAAACTGGTCCTAGCTCACACCCTTGATGTGACGGCTTCCCAGCCGCTGTCGCTGTGTCATGCCTTGGCGACTCTGCGCGATCGCTATCCTGATTGCTATGTATTCTCAGTCAGTAATGGGCAAGGACAAACCTTTATTGGGGCTAGCCCGGAGCGGTTGATAGAATTGTGCGATCGCAACCTAGTCACCGACGCCCTCGCAGGGTCAGCCCCTCGAGGCCAAACCTTAGCTGAAGATACAGACTTGGGCGCTCACCTGCTGGGCAACCCCAAAGATAACCACGAGCATCAAGTCGTTCTCGACTTTATCCAAAGCTGCCTCTGGGACCTGGGCATTACCTCTCAGGTGTCTTCGCCGCCTCATTTACTGCAGCTCCCCAACATTCAGCACCTGCGGACCTTGGTAACGGCTAAAGTCCCTCACCACTTACATATCCTCGAAATTCTAGAGGCACTCCATCCTACCCCTGCTGTGGCTGGAGCACCCCAGCGGATTGCTCAGCAGCAGATTCGTAAGCACGAAACCTTTGAGCGCCATCTCTACGCCGCCCCCATTGGCTGGGTGGATCATCAGGGTAATGGGGAATTCACGGTCGGCATTCGGTCGGCCCTCATCGACGGCTGTTTAACACGACTCTACGCAGGGGCAGGCATTGTCGCCGGGTCAGACCCACAGCGGGAGTTAGCTGAAATTCAGCTCAAGCTGCATACGCTCTTGGACGCACTTGTGTAAAGTCTGCACCGCTATCATAAAGACACTGCCCCCTGCTAGAGAAGCGGCTATGACCACAGAACTACGGCCTCAAGTACATCCGCCATCTTTGCCACCGCTCGAAAGTGGCGATCGCCTCACGCGCCCTGAATTTGAACGTCGCTACGCAGCAGCCCCTCACATCCGAAAAGCAGAACTCATTGAAGGAATTGTTTACGTGGCTTCTCCCCTACGCCATAAACAGCACGGCAGACCCCATAGTCGAGTCATGACTTGGCTGGGCGTTTATCAAGCGATGACCCCCGGCATGGATGTCAGTGTTGAACCCACAGTGAGATTAGATTTAGATAATGAACCACAGCCGGACGCGGTGCTGTTTATTGAATCGGCCCTCGGAGGGCAAACCCAGATCAGTGATGATGGCTATATTGAGGGGCCACCAGAGCTGGTCGTTGAAGTTGCCGCCAGTAGCGTTGCCATTGATCGGGGAAGCAAGAAGCAAGCCTATCGTCGCAACGGAATTTCTGAATACATCATTTGGCAGTCCTATGAGAATCAACTGGAGTGGTTTGACTTGGTAGACGGAGAGTACAAACAAATATTGCCTGATGCTGACGGCATTATTCGTTCTCCAGGCTTTCCGGGGTTATGGCTGGCGGTCGATGCGCTGCTCAACAATAAAATGCAGGCGGTGCTAGAAACATTGCAGCAGGTCTTAACTTCAGAAGCGCATCAACAGTTCGTGGCGCACCTTGCTCAAAGAAAAAGTGATGCGAGTCATTAGAAAAATGTTAGGGACTCTCGCCAGCGTTGGGTCAGAACTGCCTCTATAATAAGTGAGATTCTATAAAGTTCTACAAAGCGTCTGCCTGTGTTTGCTCTTAGCGGCTACGAATATCTTCTCGGTTTTCTGATTTTGTGCAGCTTGGTTCCGGCCTTGGCACTCAGCGCCTCTAAAGTGCTACGACCCAGTAATCGCGGCCCTGAACGGCGCACCACCTACGAATCGGGAATGGAACCCGTGGGCGGTGCCTGGATTCAGTTCAATATTCGCTACTACATGTTTGCCCTTGTCTTTGTCATCTTTGATGTGGAGACGGTTTTTCTTTATCCTTGGGCGGTGGCGTTTCACAAGCTCGGCGTTCTGGGTTTTGTAGAAGCACTCATTTTTATCGCCATTCTAATTGTGGGCTTGGTGTATGCATGGCGCAAAGGCGCTCTGGAATGGTCTTAGCCCAATGCAGCCTCAAATCAGATTAAAACTTTTCTTGCCAACGAATCTTAAGGAGCACATTGACGGTGGCTGACCCCTCACCCGAATCAAGCAAAGCCTCTGCTGAGCAGTCTGAAGACGTTGATGCTCAGGCCGCAGAAACAACTAAAGCAACACCAGAAGCACCCATTGTCGAAGCTGGACCCATCTCTAAGCGCATCGCTCAGCTTGGCGTAGAGCATGAGTCTTTGGGCATTGATCACTTAGGAACTGAGATTCTTAAGGTCGATCGTGATGGGTTGCTGACCCTTGCTGCAGCCCTTAAAGAAGATGGTTTTAACTATCTTCAGTGTCAAGCGGGGTACGATGCAGGGCCAGGGGATGATCTGGTCAGCATGTACCATCTCTTGAAGGTCGATAACGATGTGGTGCGTCCTGAAGAGGTGCGCGTTAAGGTCTTTTTGCCCCGCGCCGATCCGCGTTTGCCTTCGGTTTACTGGCTTTGGAAGACCGCCGACTGGCAAGAGCGTGAAACCTACGATATGTATGGCATTGTGTATGAAGGACATCCCAATCTGAAGCGGTTGCTGATGCCTGAAGATTGGGTGGGTTGGCCGATGCGAAAGGACTATATTAGCCCTGACTTTTACGAACTGCAGGATGCCTACTAAAAAAAGGCAAGGTCATGAGTTTTGAAGGTTGAGTTTTGAGTGAGCGATCTGATTGAGAACTGATTTGGTTTGAGGGTCTAAAGCTTTAGTCCCCCAAATTCTGTAGAAGCCTTATCTTTGATTCGGCTAGGGTTCTTCTCTATGACCATCACTGAGGAAAATGGTAGGGTGTGGTAAGGAGCTGATTAGCACGTCATCTTGAACATTGAGCGGAGGCAATTTTTATGACCACACCACCAGAAGGCGTTCATCAGGCCAGTGAAAAAAACCTTGATACAATGCGTAAGTTTTCTCAAACCTATGCTCAACGCTCAGGTACCTATTTCTGCTCAGATTTAGGGACGACAGCCGTTGTCATTGAAGGCTTGGCTAAGCATAAAGAAGATTTAGGTGCGCCTCTGTGTCCTTGCCGCTTTTACGAAGATAAAGAGGCTGAGGT
>JBAUJD010000599.1:0-3373 GCA_049683515.1 Thermosynechococcaceae cyanobacterium
GAAGGTCGCAACCTAGAGCCAGAGGTGGTGAGAACCTTTGCAGACGGTCGCGATTTCACCGGACAGCAGGCTGTTGATCTCGGTCTTGTGGATCGCTTGGGCACTGAAGAAGACGCCCGGAGATGGGCGGCAGAACTCGCGGGTCTAGATCCAGATAAGGCTAAAACCTTCACCATTGAAGCGCCTAAATCTTGGCTCAGTCGCCTGCGGTCTGATAGTAAAGCGCAGTCTCGTCTTCAGTTTCTGTTAAGTGAACAGGCGCTTAGCTGGCTAGAGTTTGAGGTTTCGACTAGTGGTTTGCCTCTATGGCTCTATCGCCCATAGGCAGGCTCACATCTCATTGGTAAACACTTAGATCCTTTATCGGTGCCACGGTGCAGATTGCTTGCTGGGGGATGGCTGAGGTTGCGATCGCTGTAAGTTCTGCTGTTTTGCTGAAGCTGGGCATGGGTTGACGGGGGAAGGGCTAATCTCAGAGTGCCCAATTGTGGGGGTGGTTCCGGGGGCGGAGTTGCGATCTAGGAGAGTTCGGCGGTTTGCTTTTTGATGCTTCGATTCTAAAAATTGTGCCTTCTGCTTTGGTTGTGTTGACTAAATTGATCGACGACAATAGAGGGAATCTTTAGAGGTGATGGCAATGTACAGAACGGCTAAGGATATGGCTAAGCATGTGATTGACCAGTTGCCGGATTGGGTGACGTTGGATGACGTTATATATGGTCTGTACGTGTGCCAGAAGGTTGAGTCAGGCTTGAATGCCGTGGTTCAAGGGCGGACGGTACCCCATGATGAGGTGAAACGACAGCTAAGGGATGGAATACAATTTTCAGTGGGATCCAAAGAAGGCCCGCTCGAATGTGAGTAAGCATGGGATTAGCTTTCGGTTAGCCACCCAGGTATTTAAGGATCCGAGAGCGCTCACTCTGTTTGATGAGGAGCATAGTTTAGATGAGGAGCGATGGATGACGTTAGGGCTGGTGCCCAGTGGTCAGTGTTTGGTTATCATTCATACGTTTGAGGAGCAGGGAAATGAGGTCGATGTGAGGCTCATTTCGGCTCGAAAGGCGACAAGGCAAGAAGTTCAGGACTATCAAGGAGCGGGATGATGAAGCCGGAATATGATTTTTCTAAGGCAGAGCGAGGCAAGTTTTATCGCCCCAATGCGAGGTTTAATGTTCCGGTCTACCTTGATGATGAGGTGCTGGAGTTTTTTATGAAACGGGCAGAATCGAAGGGGGTTGACCTGGATGAGTTGGTCAATGATCTCCTCAAGAAAGATATTGCGTTGGTTGAAGCGGTTGAGTGATTCTGGTATTCATAGCCTCGCTTACCCTAATGATCTTGCATTAGAGATGCTCTTACTACGCCAATTCAAAAGCACCCTCTAAAAGTTAGTTGCTAAAGAAGGAGGATACTCTTCCAATATCAAAACTATGAAGAAACCGGAGACTTCAAAACTAACACTGCCACCTTGATTGCCCTGTTGTTTAGTTATGGCTCCTCCTGGCTGAATGGATGTGGCTTTGGCACTTTCCTCAAGTAACTTATTAACTTGATCAATTCCAAAAAAACTTAGTCCTTCATTCCCAGTGTTTCGTAAACCCACTTCAATTTTTCTTATGATCCACCGACTAAGGTTAAACACCTGATCACTTCTTGTAGATAACCAGGGGAACCAATCTTGCCTCGCTTTGCCTTGAATTGAATCAATTTCACTGAGTAAATAGTCTATTTCAGCAAATAAGTTAGAAGTTGTAAAAAATAAATAATCGGTATCAGAGAGATTCGTCGTCACACAAGCAATAATAGATGTATGACTGATTTTTTTTAAGTCAACCTGAAATCCTTCATAGGAAAGAAGTGTAGATTTTTGAATCAAGTTGGCATCTTCTAAGATAGGATCTTTGAAGATTATTGACCATTCTCTCTGGAAAAAACCTTCTGAGATTTCGATTAGCTCAGGATAATCTTTTGTGATTAGCTTGATATTTGAATAATCTCTCTTCGGCATAAGTCTAATATCCTTATATGGCTACCTGTTAAGGATTTGGATCAATGATATGTGGGAAAGTGGCAGTTCTATTCAGAATCTCAAACGAGCCAGGTCTAAACACTGTCTCAGTAACACCCGACTCAGCAATTTCTTGCTTTATGACGAGATTAGCACCAACTAGTTGGTTATAGGTTTTCTCCGGGACTCGCATGATTACTACATTAGAATCAGGAGCTTTTCGTAGGCCAGCCTCATAAGCTAGTTGAACCGCCTCTGGCTGTTCATCAACATCAAATGTATGAAAGCTCCCAGGCATATTCCTACCACGAGAAGAATTCTGTGAGGCAGCATTGCGATTTATTCCATTTTTAACGATATTCCGAGCACTTTCTCGAGATGTTCCATGTGCAAAATCTTTAGCTCGTTCATCATCATCGTCAGGAAAGTCTGTTGGACAGCTATTGGGTGGAGTATTTGATGGTTTAGCCGTGATGAAATCTGGCAGATAGTTAGGCTTACGCTTATTGAGTACATCTTCAAGTTCGTCTAAAAGCCCCTCTGGATCAAGAGGTTTGAGAACGTCTGGGTCCGGCTTCCAAGGTGTTAATGGATTTGTGGAGTCTGGGTTAGAGGGATAAGTAGTAGGATAACCAGGCTGTGTTGGAAGCCTTCTCGTTGGAGATCTAAATGGCCCAGAGGGGTTAACTGTTGGACCGATAGGTCTCCTTGTAGGGAAGCGAACTGGGGGGCGGAAAAGTCTCAGTCCGCTTGGATCAGTGGCATTGACTGGACCATTACCCACATATCGATAAAGGTTGGCATCCCCTCCATCAAAGCCAATGGGATCCTCACTAATGAATCGGCCTACCCCCGAATCAAAGTACCGGGCGCGATAGTAATACTGCCCCGTCTCCTCATCAAACTCTCTTCCCGTGTATCCAAACCTGAAATCGATATCAGGATTGGTCTCTCCTGTCACATTTCCAAAGCTGTCGTAGGAGATGTGGTTAAGAACATTGCCATCACTATCAACGACATCGCGCACCGTGCCCTGATTATCAGTCAGTGCCCATCTAACAGAGCCATCCGCTAACTCTTCCGCTAGAACCTGGTCAACGTAATCTCCATGAAGATATCGATGGGTTTGATTCCCCTCCCCATCAAAGACCAAAGCGATGTGGTCGCCATCATAAACAAACCGCTCAACCTCAGCCCCTAGTGGTCCATTCCCATCAAGATCAACGGATTTCTCAATGCGTCGGTCATAAGCATCATAGGCATACTCAACTTCCCTTACGACCTCCCCATTATTGTTATTGGTGACAACAGCCGTCAGACGATTGCGATAATCCCAGGTATAAGTTGTAACCTCACCAGTCG
>JBAUJD010000600.1:0-8821 GCA_049683515.1 Thermosynechococcaceae cyanobacterium
CTGCCCAGCACCAGCTCTGAAAGGCCAGAGCGTCCGCGACTGCCCACCATGATCAGGTCAGCGCTTCTCTCGCGAGCCACATCGCAAATCATTATACCGGGACTGCCAGGGGTCTGGATTGCGTCAACGGCGACCCCTGCTTTCTGGGCTTGCTCGGCCTTGAGCTTTAAGTGCTGTAGCCCTTCCTGCTCATGTTGGTGCCAGCGTTCGAGATACCCCTCTGCGTGAACCGGCTCCAATCCGCCATAGGGAAATGTTTCTATGATGGGGAACCCCGCCTCATCGCTGGATAAAACATGGAGCACAATCAGCTTGGCTCTGCATAGCTTGGCAAGCTGGAGTGCCTGTTGAAAAACCATTTCATTGAAGTCAGACAGATCAACGGCCACCAGAATGGTTTGATACATTATTGCCACCCCGCTAATTGAGAGTTTGTCAGGTGTGCAGAGGTGTCGGGGGCAGGGTCAGAGGACAAGGGTTGAGCAGAGGGTTCCTTTGCCACTAGCACAGAGCAAGGCGCATGGTGCATGACGTAGTTACTGACGCTGCCGAGCAGAAGCTGCCCCAGTCCCGACCGCCCTCGACAACCGATCAAAATCAGATCAGCGCCCCAATTGGCGGCTAGGTCGCAGATGGTGCGTCCAGGGCTACCGGAGGTTTGCGTATATTCTGCAGAGACTCCCTCCATCATGGCCTGCTTTGTAAAAGTCTGAAGCCGCTCTATGCCCTGGGCTTCAACCTCTTCCCAAGCCTTTCGGTAGGCTTCAAGGGGGAGATCAGAGAGTCCCGGATAGTAGTAGGGACTGGGCAAAATAGGGAGGTCAGGGGAATCAATTTCGGTTGGCGATAACACATGCAGCAGCATGAGATGGGCCTGAAGCGGCTGGGCTAAGGCGAGGGCGCGCTCAAAGATCTCATCCCCCGTGTTTGAATGGTCCATTGCGACTAAAATTTTGCGAAACATACCAACCTCCAATGGACCTCAGTCCCCTGTAATTTTTGGCAAAAACGACGATTCATCAGGTGCGGCTCTCAACGTCAGCCACCAGGAGTAACGTCTTGAGCACTGAGTCAGGATTGAGGCTGAGGGAGTCAATCCCCTGCTCAACGAGAAACTGAGCAAACTCAGGATAGTCACTGGGAGCCTGACCACAGATGCCGACTTTGCGGCCCTTGGCTTTCGCTTTCGCAATCACCTGACGGATCATTTCTTTGACGGCCTCATTGCGCTCATCGAAGAGATGGGCCACGAGGCTGGAGTCTCGATCTAGGCCCAAGGTGAGCTGGGTCAAGTCATTAGAGCCAATGGAAAAGCCATCAAAAGTATCGCTAAACTGATCGGCCAAGATAACGTTAGTGGGAACTTCGCACATCACGTAGACCTGCAGGTTATCTTTCCCCCGTTCAAGACCGTGCCTCGCCATTTCTGCAAGAACGTTTTGACCTTCTGCTGGGGTGCGGCAGAACGGAATCATCGGAATCACGTTGGTCAAGCCCATCTCTTCTCGAACGCGCCGAATAGCTCTGCACTCTAGCTCAAAGGCTTCACGGTAGGGACCGTCGGTGTAGCGAGAAGCTCCGCGCCAGCCCAGCATCGGGTTCTCTTCATGAGGCTCAAACTGCCTGCCCCCCATGAGGTTGGCGTACTCGTTGCTTTTGAAGTCTGACATCCGCACAATCACCGGCTTGGGATAAAACGCCGCCGCAATGGTGCCGACGCCGTGGGCCAGCTTGTCCATGAAAAAGTCGGGCTTGTAGGGATAGTGGGTGGTTAGAGTTGCGATCGCATCCTTAACCACCGGATCCTCTAATTGCTCGAAGTGAATCAACGCCAGTGGATGCACCTTAATCTGATTGGCAATGATGAATTCTAGACGCGCTAAGCCGACCCCATCATTGGGAATCGAGGCTAACCCAAAGGCGGTCTCTGGATTGGCAATGTTCATCAGAATCTGAGTGCGGGTGCTCGGCAAATTCGCCAGCGGCGTTTCCTGCATCTCAAAGGACAACTGCCCTTTATAGACGTTCCCCCCTTCCCCTTCCGCACAGGACACGGTAACAATCTGGCCGGTCTTGAGTTGGGTGGTGGCATCATTACAGCCCACAATGGCGGGGATGCCCAGTTCACGGGCAATGATGGCGGCATGACAGGTACGCCCCCCCTGATCGGTAACAATGGCAGCGGCCTGCTTCATAATCGGTTCCCAATCGGGGTCGGTGCGGGCCGTCACCAAGACTTCTCCGGGCTGGAACAAACCGATCTGGCTCGAATCGGCAATCACCCGTACCGTGCCCTGACCAATTCTGGCCCCCACGGCGCGACCGCTGGCCAAGACCTCGCCCCCATCAAGAAGACGATAGGTGATCAGCAGGTGTTCGGCCTTCTGCGACTGAACCGTTTCGGGACGCGCCTGGACAATGAATAACTCCCCCGTATGACCGTCCTGTGCCCATTCGATATCCATGGGGGTGTAGGTGCCGCGCACCTCGGAATAGTGATCTTCAATAATGCAGGCCCACCGCGCCAAGGTAAGAATCTCGTCATTGGTGAGGGCAAAATTTTGGCGATCATGCTCAGGAACCGGCACGTTTTTGGTGAGCTTGCTGCCCTCTAGGTCGTAGACCATCTTGATCTCTTTGCTACCCAGCCGCTTGTCGAGAATCGGCTGACAGCCCTGCAGTAGCGTGGGTTTAAAGACTAAATATTCATCAGGATTGACGGACCCCTGCACTACATTTTCACCGAGGCCATAGGCAGCGGTAATCAAGGCTGCATTTTTGAACCCGGTTTCGGTATCAATAGAGAACATGACGCCAGCGGTGGCGAGATCGGAGCGGACCATCTGCTGCACCCCCACAGAAAGGGCCACGCTGAAATGGTCAAACCCTTTGATGGTGCGGTAAGAGATAGCGCGATCGGTGAACAGAGAGGCGAAGCATTTATGGCACGCTTCCAGGAGGCCATTAATACCGTGAACATTGAGGTAGGTCTCTTGTTGACCGGCAAAGCTAGCATCAGGGAGGTCTTCTGCCGTGGCGCTGGACCGGACCGCGACATCTAGTTCGGTGAGGTAAGGCTCTTGGGCACAGCGATCGCACAGCGTTAGGTAAGCCTGTGCGATCACCCCCTTCAAGTCCTCTGGGAATGGCGTATTTAAAATAAGCGTTCGAGCCTGTTGCCCAGCTCTCCGCAGACTATGGACGTTCTCAATATCAAGGTCTGAGAAAATCTCACGCAGTTGGGGTTCTATCCCAGATCGCTGAATAAAGGCGCGATAGGCAACGGCAGTTGTGGCAAATCCTGCGGGAACTTTGATGCCCTTGCTTGAAAGCTGCTGAATCATCTCGCCCAGGGACGCATTCTTGCCACCCACGAGGGGAACGTCATTTATGCCGACTTCATCAAACCACAGCAACAATGATTCAGCTTTGGGGTGTTGAGACGATTGGTTTTGTGGGGTTGCTTGGATCATGTTCTAGGTTCCTTTGCCTATTGAGTGCTGAGATAGATGGCGATCTGTGTTGCAGTGCCAGTCATCTACTTTGGTTTTAGATTACTCAATTGAGGAACTTGTGAGGGCGTTTGGGACTGATTAAGGCGTGGGACCAGAGTCTTGTCGGGATGTCACGCCACGAGCAAATATCCTCACGTTCTTTTAGAGCATGAGGTGGCATAGAAGGGTTGCGGGCGCAGCCCCATGGCGGCAATTAGTACCGGAGTACCTGGAGGCGATCGCACCGAATTCTTTCAGTCAAAATGGCCGTGATGCATGAGTGGGTATGCACCTCTAGTTCGGCCTCTGGCTCTGCTCTGAAGACCACCTGTTTCCCCGGTAATACGGTGCGCTCAAAACAAAAATGGGGAACGTTGACTCGGATAATCTGCATCTGTGACGTGCGGTTGATGTAGCGACACAGGGCTTCCTGGGACGGTTCTGCCCGTTCAGAAAGCTCTGCGGTTTCCCAGTTCGATTGCACTGTTATCATGATCAACTCCAAGTACGCGAGATTGCGAATTCTGCACCTTGACTATGTTTTTTTCGCATTAGAGTCGAGCTTATCTGACAAATATGTGAAACCTGTGAGGACGCCAATCAGGTCGGCATCCTGCATCGGCGGTCCAGCAACAGAGAGGTAGCCCTGATTGCTGACAAAAGTTTATGCCCTTCACCCCCAACCCCTCTCCCAGAAGGCTAAGAATTACGCACAAATCGCTAGGACATATACCCATCCTTTCTTCTAGGATGCTGACTATCTTCTTAAACAAGAAGATCTCAAAAATCTTGTAGTATGCCCTTGACGCTTGCGTAGTATGTTTGTAGTATTAATGTAATGCGTTCTGCCTTCGGAGCCAAAACAATTTCTGAACCGAGACAACTGAATATTATTTGCCACATTTTGGCAGTCAACGACTGAGCCAAGAAATGGGAGCCTTCTCCTAAGTCGTTAAAGCGATTAAGCCTCTGGCTCAATATATTGATCACCATTTTACGGAGATGGTGTAGCAGCAACACCTCAGTCTCCAAAACTAATAACATGCGCGTTAAGAAGGAGGTAAATAGTGGAATTAAAGACTGTAGTTCCTTGGGGGAGATCTTTTGCAGAGTATCTAGAGATGTTCTCGTTAACCGATTCAGATCTCAAAAGATCAATTTTGGGCTGCGGTGATGGCCCTGCATCGTTTAATGCAGAACTCACTACAAACGGTGGCAATGTAGTCTCAATCGACCCAGCATATCATTTTGATAGTGTGTCGCTTCAAAGTAGAATTTCAGAGGCTTATGATGAAATTATGCCCCAAGTGCAGCAGCAGCAAGATAAATACATCTGGGAAAGTATAGCGTCAGTAGAGGAGCTGGGTCGCATCAGAATGGATGCCATGCAAAGGTTCATCTCTGACTACGAAGTCGGCAAGAAATCAGGACGATATATTTATGAGTCACTTCCTGAACTGAGTTTTCAAGAGAATCAATTTGATCTAGTACTATGCTCTCACTATTTGTTTCTCTATAGTGATCATGTCGGTCTTGAAGAGCATTTAGCATCGATAAAAGAGCTATGTCGTGTTGCGCGGGAAGTTAGAATCTATCCATTACTATCACTCAATGGTGAAATATCTCCTCATTTGAAAGAGGTGTTTTTGTTATTGCAAAATTCTGAATTTGTCGCATCGTTGGCAGATGTTAAGTATCAGTTCCAAAAAGGTGCTACTCAAATGTTGGTCATAGAATCTGTGTCATAAGCCAGTGAGGCGGGGAACGCTCGGATACCTCATGTGACGGGCTGCTTGGTCAATCTCTGGTGTGGTGCCGCAAATTCTTTTGTGAGGGTTTGGCATGTTGCGATCGCAACTCATCTAAACCAACCGGCCACAAAACTAGAGCCTCCCGCTACTTTCCCCCCAGAATTGGGGGGCTAGGGGGGCCAATGCAGAACCCCAAAACGAAGTCCGATATGAGAATAAGGTATGTTGCGATCGCAAATTATCCACAACAAATCTGTCATATAAATGAAGCCTTCCGCTACTCTCCCCCCAGAATTGGGAGGCCGGGGGGCCAACGCAAAAGTATCTGGGAATTTCCAAACATTCCAAAGCAATCCAAATTTGGTGAATCCGATGAAACTTGCAGAGGCTCTAATCCAACGAGCAGATTGCCAAAAGAAGATCGTTCAGCTACGGCAGCGACTGAACCGTAGCGCCAAGGTGCAAGAGGGTGAGCAGCCGCCTGAGAACCCCCAAGAACTGTTAATGGAATTAGAAGATGCGATCGCAACTCTAACAACCTTAATCCGGCGCATTAATCGCACTAACTTCAGCACTGAGTTCAACAACGGCATCCTTTCCGATGCCCTAGCGCAGCGAGATACCTTAATGACCAAGCGGAGCGTCCTCGTGTTGATCTGTTGAGTTTGGCGAGGGCGGGTTCGGGGACTATTTGAGGGAGGTGCGATCGCACCCTTCGATACACAGATCAGTCAAATCTGCGTATACTCTTTGTATCTACACTTGAGTGCCTGATGAAAACTAAAGTGCAAAAGTGGGGCAACAGCCTAGCTCTACGGATTCCCAAATCGTTTGCCGCAGAGATCCTTCTGCAGCCTGACACCGAAGTTGAGTTAAGCATGGTCAAGGGAAAATTAGTTGTCACCCCCATCCTCGAAACCAGCTACTCACTGGAGCAGCTACTCGAAGGTGTTACGGAAGACAATATCCATGCCGAAGTTGATACAGGCGTTTCAGTCGGCAATGAGGCTTGGTGAACATGGCCTATGTTCCTGAACAGGGCGATGCCGTTTGGATTGACTTTAATCCTCAGATGGGTCACGAACAAGCAGGTAGGCGTCCGGCTCTGATTTTGTCGCCTTTGTCCTACAACCGTAAGGTTCGTTTAGCGCTTTTGTGTCCCATCACCAGTCGAGTCAAAGGCTACCCATTTGAGGTGGTCATCCCGTCAGGCGAAAAGGTCTCGGGTGTGATTCTATCGGATCAAGTGAAAAGCTTAGAGTGGCAGAAACGCAACGTTGAGTTTGTTGCCAAGCTTCCTGATGAGATTGTTGCTGAAGTCATGAAGAAGCTGAAAACACTTCTTCCTTAACCTTAAGCAAGACAGCACAGACTTGCGATCGCATCCCATTCACCCGCTTCTCTATCAGGAGTGGTGCTTTTCAGATGGCTTTATGAAACAGCGATCGCCCAACGATTTTATTAGTTTTCTAGATAAAGGAGATCAGACAATGACCCAAGTAAATTTCGAGTACATGGCCCAGACTCACAAAAACGGACACCCCATCAAAGCCTGGATCAAAGGCGTTGACGTGGGCGAAGAAGCGATCGCACAGCTCAAAAACGTCGCCAGTCTGCCCTTCATCTATAAGCACGTTGCCGCTATGCCCGATGTTCATTGGGGTAAAGGCGCAACCATCGGTTCTGTTATTGCCACCAAAGGCGCAATCGTTCCCGCCGCCGTCGGTGTCGATCTCGGCTGCGGCATGATGGCTTTACAAACCACTCTGACCGCAAATGACCTGCCTGATAATCTAGATGCAATGCGTTCTGCCATTGAGTCTGTCGTACCTCACGGTCGCACTGATAATGGGGGGCGTGGAGATCGTGGCGCGTGGCATGACCTGCCTGAAATCGTCAGCACTTTCTGGAAAGGGTTTGAGTCTCGTTATCAGCTCATTGAAGCCAAGCATCCTAAAGCGATTAGCTCTAACAATGCCCGCCATTTGGGGACGCTGGGGACTGGGAATCACTTCATTGAAGTGTGTTTAGATGAGTGCGATCGCGTCTGGGTGATGCTCCACTCCGGCTCTAGAGGTTTGGGGAATCGCATCGGCTCCTACTTCATCCGCAAAGCCAAGCAAGAAATGGAACGGTACTTTATCGATCAGTTCTTGCCTGACAAGGACTTGGCCTATCTAGTAGAGCATTCAGAACTATTCGATGATTATGTCGAGGCGGTGGCTTTTGCCCAAGACTTCGCTTTAGCGAACCGCAAGGTGATGATGAAGCGAACGTTAGAGGCGATTCGGTCAGTGTTGCCAGAGCTAGAGGTTTCGGTGACTGAGATGGCGGTCAACTGCCATCACAACTATATCCGTCGCGAGAATCACTATGGGGCCAATGTTTGGGTGACTCGTAAAGGAGCCGTCAGCGCCCGCGAAGACGAACTGGGCATTATCCCTGGCTCTATGGGGACTGCCTCCTACATCGTCAAAGGCAAAGGAAGCAAAGATAGCTTCTGCTCTTGCTCTCACGGTGCCGGTCGTCGCATGTCGCGGGGGCAGGCTCGTCGAGAGATCACTCTTGAGCAACATGAAGCCGCGCTGAAGGGCATTTCGGCTCGACTCGATGCTGAGGTACTGGATGAGAGTCCAGCGGCCTACAAGGATATCGATCAGGTAATGGCGGCTCAGACTGATCTGGTTGATGTGGTGCACTCACTGCGACAAGTGGTGAATGTGAAGGGGTAAGGTGATACTCGGCGATTCTTTGCCCCCCACGCCCGCAACGGGAAAGGTGATATTGTGCGTCTACTCAATCTCTAAAGTAAAGTCTGGGAGCACATCCTCACCTGAAAGTGTGGCCGGGAAATTAACCACCTCCACCTCTTGCCCAGGTCGATATATCTCAACTGTTTGGCCTTGCGGATCAATTAACCATCCCAGCCGTAGACCACTATCCAGATATTCCTGCATCTTTGCCTGCAGTGGCTTGAGGCGATCGCTGTCAGAACGCAACTCAATCACAAAATCAGGGCAAAGCGGTGGAAATTTCTTCTTTTGCTCTTGGGTTAGTGCATCCCACCGTGCTTGGGCAACCCAGGCTGCGTCAGGAGAGCGATCGCCACCACTGGGCAGTTTAAACACGGTTGAGGAACTGAACACCTCGCCTAGTCCTATTTTCTCGTTCCAGACCCCTAACTTAATGATGTACCTCGCCTCTTTTCTGCCACTCTCACCACCAACAGGGGGCATGATAATTAACTCTCCTTGTGGGCTACGTTCCATTGCAATGTCTTTGTTCACCAGACACAGCTCATAGAACTGCTCGTGGGTCAGTTCCTTCGCCAATGGCTCCATGTTGAGAACAATCGAAGTCATGAGTTGCCCCTCAGTTTGGTGGGTCTGTTGGTTTCCATTGTATGCGCTCACCCCAATGCTATCCCTGCGCCCCATTTGAGGTGTAAGCAGCACTCAGAACGCTTCGAGTAAGTACGGAGATATTGTCAAATCTGGTGTATGCCGAAGAAATTAGGCGACCTTCTGTTTCATGGTATCGGCGATCGTATTTTCCTGTTGAACAACTTTGATTCCA
>JBAUJD010000601.1:0-2551 GCA_049683515.1 Thermosynechococcaceae cyanobacterium
GGCTGGGGTCAGTGCTTAGCAGAGATGATTGCAGCGCAAAAGCTCAACGAATCTGCTGATATTGTTATTTATGGCATTGTTTCCAATGGTGCGATCTGGCAATTTGGGAAATTGGAGCGCGATCGCTTCACCAAGAATCGCAAGCCCAGCAGTATCTACGAGCTAGAGGCACTATTTGCTGCGGTCAACTACATTTTTCAACAGTGCGAACACCAACTCAGCCGTTTGCTGGTCGCCTAGGCTAGACGCTATCAGCGACGTAGGCCGCATCTGCAACCATGCCAATTAAGGTAATGGAGTTATTGACAGGTGATACATATCGGTCTGGGTCAATGGAGTCTAGATATTTGACGCGTCCACGTACGCGAACATAGACAACCAGAACGGCCTTGGATAGGTGATTGAGAGCTGCTTCGATAGATTCTTGTGCGATCGCTTCACGCTCATCCTCCTCTAAATCTGCAAACTGTTCTCTTGTAGATGCCTTGCACCAGTTGATCAAGTCTAGGACTAGAACGCCCTTGGCCTGTGGATCAGAAATCTGGGAAACATTTTGATAAAAGTCTACAGATTTGAAGCCCCGCTTTTTAAGAAATTCACACTCTTTAGGCTCAGCTCCCGAAGGGATGCAATACATGACCGTCGTTTCACCGATGATGCGCTCTCGCTGTAGCGATCGCTCAACATTATCCATTTCTGACTGCACTAATGCTGAAATCTCTTGACTAAACTTTGCTTCGGTTTTTGCTTTATAGTCATCAAGATTTTTTATCCCCAGCCAAGCTAAGAGTCCGATGACCAACGATCCTAAAAAAGGAAGCAGGGTCGTTATGAAGCCGAATACTGCGATCCACTGTGAGAAGAAGTTACTATGGCTTTCATTCTCATTTTTAAGGAATTCAATTTGCCCTTCTAAGATCTTGCTTAAGTCTTGATTGATTTGCTGTATTTGCTCCAGTCGTTCACGCAGAGACTCAACATCTTGCGAGAGCTGCTGAACAGAAGACGTAGCTAACAGATCATTGAGGTGCCAGAGGTGAAGTAGATTCAAATCATGAAGCCAGTGCATAGGTTTATGGGCTAATGAGGAAAGGCTTTAGCCCATTCTCGAATAGCTTGGCGCAGGGCGCGTCGCCCCTGTTGACGATACTGCTCTATCAGTTGCGGCAGGTCTTGAATCGGCAAGGTCGGGAAGACTAAGCTACGGATTGCTTCAACATACTGATCTTGATGAAGATGATAAATCGTGATCTCGCCATCGTCATAGCACCACAACTCAGGTACACCCAGCCGAGCGTAAATCGGCAGTCGATTCAAAGATTTGCTGGTGAGATCAATCTCTAGCGCTAGATCGGGGGGTGGGTCTTTATCAAGGTCAAATGCTAGCTTGCCGCGCACGAGCGATTCATTCTGAAAGTAGAAACAGTTATCTGGCTCTAACCCAGCCCCTTCAATGCGTCTGCGCCAAGTGGTTGAGCCGTAGCTTTCGTAGTCGCGTTCAACGACTTCGGCAATATCTTGCACTGCCACGCCAATGACTTCTTTGTAGTACTCATGCTCAGGCAATGGGGTCATGATTTCTAACGTACCGCGATCGTAGGCGAGACGGGCTGCGCGGTGGTCCCCTAATTCCTCAAGGAGGGCTTCAAATTCAGCCCAGCTTACATCATGAAGCAGCAAGCTCTTGCCTGGTGGCACATCTAATTGGCGAAGCTGTAGCGTTACCATCGATTCTGCTCTCTCACTTCAGAAATGCTATCTCAATCATAGTTTCAATGCCTGAATCTTGATGTGCAGACGTACCGGAAGGTGCCTAGCTGTCACATCTGTAGTGCTAAGGGCCAGTGCAACAAGATTATGGATAAGATTAAGGCATTCATGAGAACTGAGTGCCTTAATGGATACTAAAGAGTTACTGCTTCAGGAAATTGAGTCAGCGCCTTCTTCTATCTTGGAAGCGGCTCTAGATTTTGTACGGCTGCTCAAAGATCAACCCACTCCACAACATTTAGAAGACCAAGCAGATATTGCTGCTGCGCGGGTTGCCATCACTGAGGCCCAGGCCCAGGGGACCACTTCACTACAGGATTTGAAACAGGAGCTGGGCTTTCAGTAAATGGCCTACTGTGTCGAGATTGCTCCTGCGGCAAAGCGTCAAATCAAGAAGCTCTCGTTTGATATTCAAAAGCGCATCGTTAAGGCTTTGGAGGCACTAGAGCAGATTCCGCGCCCTGAAGGCTGCACGAAGCTCAAAGGTGCGGATAGCTTGTACCGGATACGAGTGGGAGATTATCGTATTGTCTACGATATTCAGGATGATGTGCTGCAGGTCTTAGTTGTGAGAGTAGGGCACCGAAGAAATGTTTATCGCTCTTGAAAAGCCTTGTAGAAGCGATCTCCATAGCGTAAAGATTGACGGTGGATAAATCCACATCCCGTTTTTCATCCTACGTCTTAAAAGACGTGGGCTTTCAAACATCATGATTCTTGTAAATTTTACTGAGAGGATGTATGAAAAGCATCAAATTTACTGCATTGGCCCCCTAAATCC